>CAXMQC010000199.1:0-6224 GCA_964195285.1 Akkermansiaceae bacterium | reverse complement strand
CAAGCCCGGGCGGTGGTGGACCCGCCCGGGCTTTTTCTTGTTTGCCGCCAACGCCTTCCACACCGGCATCCAAATTTCGCTTAGACCGGTCGAATCGCTATCGAAGCACCTCGTCGCGCAGACGGGCCGGAAAAATCTTCGCTTCTTCGTCCTTGCGATATTGTTTGATTTGGCCGTTCAGCGCGTAGCCGATCGCCTCCGACAGGGCTTTTGATGCTTCAAGCCGCGGCACATAGACGTAATCGGCGCCAGCCCCGTAAAGCGAGTCTATCTCGTCCAGCCGAGTCGCGCAGGCGATAATCGCGCCGTCCGGACTGATTTCGCGCACCGCACGGACCAGCTTATTATTATTTATCCCTACCAGCATTTCGTCGGGAATAGTCAGCAAGATAACCTTTGCCCGGTCCAGCATCGCATGATGCAGGGTCTCGGTATTGGCAAGGTTTCCGTAAATCACCCGAGCGCCCTCGTTACGGATCGAGTCATGCAAGGATACGTTGAAATCCACAACCAGCGTTTTGCCCGCAAGCCTTGGATGCATCAGCGACAGATCGTGCAGCAGTGAGGACGCAAAGCGATGAAAGCCGAGCAATACGAGGCTGGCGCCATCCTCGAACTGGTCATCGCCGGCGGCCGGCGGGCGAAAACCGCAAAGTTCCAATGTATCCGCCATCCCGTCATAAATCGCATGGGCTTTCCTGAACAGGGCCGGCGTCACCAGGGCGGTCATAATGAATGCCAGGATAACGGCGCTGCTCATATCATTGCCGAAATGGCCTTCCTGCACGCCCAGAAAGGCAACGATGAGAGCGAACTCAGAAACCTGTGCCAGCCGGACCGACGAGACCATGGCGTTGCGCCGGTCCAGTCCCGAGACATAGAGCAACGGGAAAAATATAAGGAACCGGGCGGCCAGCGCCGCCACCGCCAGCAAGATTGCGATCACCAGAATATCCACCGATGCCACCGACGGGATGCTCATGCCGAGCCCTACGAAAAACAACACGATGAAAAAGTCGCGTACGATGCCGACCTTTGACACCATCTCGGTGCTGAAGGGCGAACTCGCCAGGCTCGCGCCGGCGATCAGCGCGCCCATGCCCGCACCGACCGAAATATGTGGATTGACCCCGGCGATCAACACAAAGGGCAGGTCCAGATTCATCCCCACCATCAGCACGATGAAACACCAGGCCAGCGCGGCCACCAGCATCAGTTCCGGCGCCTTTGCGATCCAGGCGAAGGCCGGGCGGGTAACGTATTGCGCGGTCAAGGCCGCGACGATGGCCAGCAGTGTAATCCCGCCGAGCGAAGCCAGAACGGGAACGATCGCCGGGTCGGCGAAACTCGGCTGCAGGGCGATAATGATAATCGCCCATATATCCTGAAAGATAAGCAGGCTGAGGCAAGTGCGTCCGGCAACGGTATCCAGGCTGAAGGTCATTGCAAACAGCTGTATGACCAGCAAAGTGGACGAGCCGGCGATCAGGATGCCGAAATATAGCGGCACGAAAGGCGTCTCACCCAGTAATCCGGCGCCGATCCCCAGCCTGAGCAGGACATAGGCGACCCCCATGCCGAACAGGATTGTCAGCGGATACTGCAGCAATCCGCTGATCAGCACCGTCCGGCCGCTGCCCATAACCTGGCGCAGGTCGATTTCCAGGCCGATCACGAACAGCAGCAGCACGAATCCCAGCTGCGCGATCGTATCGATGTTTGCCGGATCGGTAACCAGGCCCAATCCCAATGGGCCGGCCAGAATGCCGGCGGCCAGGAATGCGGCGATGCTTGGAATGCGAAAACGCGTAAACAGAACCGCCAGCACGCCGGCCAGCAGCAGGCTATAACCAATATCGCGCACCAGCGGCGGTAAAGTACCCCCGGCCGCGAATGCCGGAACGGGCAACAGGAATAACAATGATGCCAGCGCCGCCAGGCGCGCTATGTCAAACGCGGATTTCAAACCGTGCCGGACCGACGGACATTTTACTGGAATGGCCGGACGATCCCCTCTCCCTTTTGGTAGCCTTGTAAACAAGCTACGACAGGCGGGATGGCGGGATCAAGCGGGGCCAATGTTTTGCGAGCGCAAATCTTCGGCCAACGCCGCCCGCGCCCCCAGCAATGCGGCGTCGTATAATTCTTCCAGCCAGGCATTGTGGCCACGACATCCGGCGACGACCAATTCGCTCCAATCGATGTAGGCCTCGCGACGAGCATGAGGCCAATCGGCCGGTGGACTGGCCACGAGACCCCGCAGATTGCTGGTTTTGTCGGCCAGCTTCAGCATTTTGGCGCGCGGCGAAGCGATTGCCGCATGGCCGATCTGCAGTCGCTTGCGTTCCGCCTTGGGCAGGGACCTGTCGTCCGTAACTTCCATCACGAGCGCCGCAATTTCGTCGCCGAACAGCGCAATTAAGTCATCTTGGGTCGCGGCGGTGTCTTCGACGGTATCATGCAGCACCCCACCGGCGATCAGCACCGTGTCGGTGCCGCCACAGGCCTGGGCCAGCAATGCCGCGACCTCACAGGGGTGGTTTATATAAGGTTCGGCCGCCACCCCCTTGCGGGTCTGGCCCGAATGCATGCGCGCCGCATATTCGTAGGCGCGAGCAAGCAAAAGCGTCTCGCTCATGGGTCGATTGTCCTTATCCTGACAGCTTGGCCAGCTCGTCGGTATGCTTGATTTCGGAATATACGAAATTCGCGAGGATTTCTATCGCCATGATCCACGGCGGGTGCCTCAATGTCCAGATTCGTTACGCCTGGACGTCGTTCTTCGAGTGCTTGCTAGATCTTCTGCAGCCGGGATTCCGGTTTGTCGACCAGCATTGGCTCGCCGACCACCTGCCGGGCGCCGCCGTTGCCGTTTTTCGGGCGATAGCGTTGGCACAAGAGCATGCCGTGGGGCAGGATGCGGTCGCCGGCCTCGACGAAAATGGCGTCCCATTTGGTGTCATCGACCGTGACATAACCATCCCAGGCAAAGGCGTAGCGGTAGACCGAGACTTCCGCCTCGCCGAGCCAGTCACGGGCCCGCTGGCGTGATTGTTCCATGGAATCGGCGACAAAACGATGCATGGTGCGGCCTTCGTCCGCGGTGTCGGTCATCACAAAAGGGACCAGCATGCCCTCGCCGTCCTTGATGCTGCGAAAGGCAAGATTCAGCGCATAAACCGCCAGTTCGGCGAGATTATGCGTATCTTGTTGAAGGTCATTCGTTGGCATCATACCGTTCCCCCCATTTTTGGCGGACGTCAGGCGGCCGGGGATGACGGTCATGGTAGCTGCTTAGTAAAAACGAGAGGTTAACAGCGTCGCCCGAATTAATACTTTCGTGTGACAACCGGAATGCGGCATCCGGACCATTGTATCGCGGGATAGCATCCCGCCACGGGCGGGGCTGGAAATCAGCCAACGGCCGATGGCAGCGCCCGCTGACCTCACGAGACTGTCACTGGCCTGGCCGTCCAGGCGCAGGTTAAGCTGTGCCATGTCTTCGCAAATGGGTGAACAGCCGGTTACCCTTACCATCGAGATGGTCCGCATTTTCGCGGATCTTACGATCCGGCGGGGCTGCGGCTTTGCGCTGCTCGGCGTGTGTTGCGTCATGTTCGCCTTCGCTTTCGATCTACGCCAGGCCTTCCATGCCGGCGCAATTCTGATCGCCATGATCGCCGTCGTGCTCTGGGTCAAGGGCCTGCGGGCGCCACGCAAGCCCTATTTCAAGACCGAACTGTGGATCATGCTTCCCGAACGGCCCCGCATGGGCAAGCCGGAATTGCAGCGCCTGATCGGCCGCATCCTGGCCGAACGTTTCTGGTGGCACGCCAAGGCGGCGGCCGGCATCGCGGGCCTGTTCGCCGCCGCCGCCATGTTGATCTGGCTGAAGCGGCTGATCTAAAGTATTGCCCATCGGGTTCGCTCCGGCCTCTTATTGAAGGCTTCCCCGCATTGCGTTCAGGGATTAGGTTCTTACGCGGTACTGCCGGTTCCGGCATGATCGCAACAAATGGCGCAGGCAGGAGGACTCATGTCATCCACACCGGTTTCATCGCATCTGGTCGGCGATGTCTGGCCGGCGGCCGCCCCGGCCGAGAATGCCGTTCTATACGGCCATGTCGAGCTGGAACCCCGCGGCGCCTTCGCGGCGCGCAGCCTGCAGACATTCACCATGACCTATACCGTGGGGCGCTACGGGCTGGACGATACTGGCGCGATCAGAGTGGTTTTCCGTTATCCGGGTGATGGCGGGAAACTTCAAACGGACGATCCGGCCGCCGCCAATTTCGTGACCGCGTCGGCCTCGAACGGCACGCCGCTTGACCTGACTTTCGATTCCTACGGCCATGCCCGACCCTGGTTCAAGGCGCTGACTGTCCTGGTCAGCGGCGGCTGCCTGCGGGAAGGCGACAGCATCGCGATCGTCTTCGGCGACCGGGCCCATGGCTCGCCGGGCATGAAGATGCAAACCTTCTGCGAGTCCGCATACGAGTTCAAGGTCCTGGCCGACGTATGCGCCACCGGGCTGTTCGCCCCCATTCCCGATACGCCGGTAATTTCCATCGTTCCAGACGAGGCGGCCGTCTGGAAGGCCGTGGTCCCGACCCAGCGCGGCGTCGGCGAGTCGTTCTATCTGGGAATCAAGGCCGAAGACCGGTGGGGCAATCCATCCGACAAGGCCGCCGCCACCTTGCGAATCGAGTCCAACATTCCGGTCGCGGGGTTGCCGGCGGAAATCGCATACGGCCCCGGCGATCGTTCGCTGCGCATCGCCGATCTCAGCGTTGGTGAAAAGGGAACCCTGCGCATCGCCATTCGCGATGAAAGCGGTGATCTGCTCGCCGCCGCGAACCCGCTGGTCGTCGCGAACACGACGCACGGGGCCTTCTGGGGGGACCTCCATGGCCAAAGCGGTGAGTCCGTCGGCATCAATACGGCGCGTGAATATTTCACCTTCGGCCGCGACCTCGCTTTCCTCGACCTCTGCAGCCACCAGGCCAATGATTTCCAAGTCAATAATGCCTTCTGGCGTGAAGTGAACGACCTTTCCGCCGAGTTTAACGATGAGGGGCGGTTCGTTACGTTCCCGGGATATGAATGGTCGGGCAACACCGCCGTCGGCGGTGACCGCAACGTTTATTTCCGCACCGAGGGGCGGCCGATCCGCCGCTCATCGCATGCGCTGCTGCCTGACCGTTCCGACATCGATACAGACTCTCCGACCGCCCGTCAGCTTTTCGAAGACCTTCAGGATGAAGACTGCTTCGTCTACGCCCATGTCGGTGGGCGATACGCGGATATTGCCTATGCCCACGACCCCCGGCTCGAGACCGCGATGGAAATCCATTCCGCCTGGGGCACTTTCGAATGGCTGCTGACCGACAGTTTCGAACTGGGCTACCGGTCCGGCGTGGTCTGCAACAGCGACGGCCACAAGGGCCGGCCGGGCGCCAGCTATCCCGGCGCCTCCAGTTTCGGCGCCTATGGCGGGCTGACCTGCTTTCTTGCCGGCGAATTGACCCGCGACGCTATTTTCGACTGTGTGCGGCGGCGCCATCATTACGGCACCACCGGCAACCGCATCTATCTGGACGTACGCGCCCGCTTCGAGTCACCCAGCCGCCTGTTCGACCGCGATCCCGCAGTCTTTCCCGACGCGCAATACGAAGAGACCGGCGAGGCGATGATGGGTGATATCGTCTGGACGCCGGACAGCGAGATCGAATTCTCGCTCGACGTCCGCTCGCATACGCCGATCGAACGGGTCGACGTATTGGTTGGCGCCCGCTGCTTCACCACCCTGCGCGGCTATGGCGAGGACGAGCTGGGCAGCCGAATCCGTGTCATCTGGAGCGGGGCCGAATATCGCGGCCGCGGCCGCCAGACCCACTGGGAAGGCGACGTTACCTTCCATGGGGCGGGCGTAAGGCACCTGGAGAAAATCAACGCCTGGAACCCGGAACACCGCTTCGAACAGGCCGGCGAAAACCAGGTGCTGTGGGACTCGGTGACGGCTGGAAACTTCGGCGGATTCGACGCCTGGCTGGACGAGGGCGAGGGCGCGCGTCTCGAGATATCGTCGAACCATGTATCGGGTGATATCGCGCTGTCGTCGCTTAGGTTGGATCCCGTTGTTATGGAGGCCGGGGGCCTGCAACGGCAAATAACCGTCGCCCGTCTGCCGGACCTGAATCCCTGTCTGGAAATGAGGGAAACGG
>CAXMQC010000198.1:0-6240 GCA_964195285.1 Akkermansiaceae bacterium | reverse complement strand
ATGCGGAACACCTTGCCGGCAACCTTGCTCAATCCGGTGCCCAACGACATATCGAAGCGATCCAGAATCACCGTGCGCAGCGCATCGGCATCATGGCCGTCGGGCATCACGACCGCGGTCAGCGAATCGCTGTATTCATTCTCGTTGGCGCAGAGTATTTCCAGGCCCCAGGCGCGTACGGCGCGGCGCGTGGCTTCGGCCAGACGACGATGACGGGCGAATACGTTATCCAGCCCTTCGTCCTCGAGCAGCATCTTCAGCGCCTCACGCAAACCATACAGCAGGTTGGTTGCGGGTGTGTAGGGAAAATACCCCTGTTTGTTCGGACCGCTCATTTCCGCCCAGTCCCAATAGGATCGCGGCATGGTGGACGATTCGGCCGCCTTCAATGCCTTTGGGCCGACCGCGTTAAAACACAGGCCGGGCGGCAGCATCAGGCCTTTCTGCGAGCCGCCGATGGTAACATCCACGCCCCATTCGTCATGCCGGTAGTCGATCGAGGCGAGCGACGATATCGTATCGACCAGCAACAGGGCCGGATGGCCGGCATCGTCGATTGCCTTGCGCACCGCTGCGACGTCACTGGTCGCGCCGGTCGAGGTTTCGTTATGGACCACGCAAACGGCCTTGATGTCGTGGGCCTTGTCATCGGCAAGGCGCGCGCCGATAGCGGCCGCATCCGCGCCATGCCGCCAGTCGCCCTCGATCAACTCGACCTGCAAGCTCAGCCGATTGGCGAGGCCCGACCACAATGCCGCGAAATGCCCGGTCTCGTACATCAGCACATGGTCGCCGGGCGACAGGGCATTGACCAGGGCCGCTTCCCAAGCACCGGTGCCAGATCCAGGAAAGATGAAGACGTCACCCGCGGTCTGGAAAACCCGTTTCATGCCGGCCAGGCAATCCTGGCCAAGCTCGGCGAATTCGGGGCCGCGATGATCCATGGTCGGACCGTCCATGGCCCGAAGGACCCTGTCGGGGACGTTGGTCGGCCCGGGGATCTGCAAAAAATGGCGACCGCTGCGGAAAGTCATATATGATTTCTCGCGTTCATGTTTGCTGGTTTTGACGTCTGAGCGCGGATTTATCCGCCGCCGCAAATTTTGCATGCAATCGATGGCAGGGCAAGCTTCTATTTCATACGTTGAAAACCCAGCACAGTTGAGGCATGCGAATAATACGGTCCAGCACCATCTTGCAACTCAGCCATGGTTGTATACAAACATCCCTCGGTGCTTGACCACCTACCGCAAACGGAGTACCCGGCAGTATGCCAAATATCCGCGCAGCCCCGAGCCCATCCGAGCATGACGAGTCCGCCGGCCCGCTGGCGCGTCGGCTGGGGCGCGAGACCCGGGCGGAAATACTGTTCGATCCGTTCAGCCGCGGCCGTTACAGCACGGATGCCTCGATCTACCAGATCATGCCGGTGGGCGTGGTCGTGCCGCGCGGTGTGGACGACATCCGGACCGCCATCCAAATCGCACGCGACGAAGGGCTACCGGTGCTGCCGCGCGGGGCCGGCACCTCGCAATGCGGACAGACGGTGGGCGAGGCGCTGGTCATCGACACCAGCAAGTATCTGCGCGACGTGGTCTCGCTGGACCTGGAAGGGCGGCGGGTTCGGGTACGGCCCGGCATCGTGCTGGATCAATTGAACGCTTATCTGCGGCCGCATGGTCTGTTCTTTCCGGTCGACGTTTCACCCGCCAATCGCGCCACTATCGGCGGCATGACCGGCAACAACAGTTGCGGTTCGCGGTCCATTCGCTACGGCAACATGGTCCATAATGTGCGGTCGATCGAGGCGATCCTCGCCGATGGGACGGAGGCCGCTTTCGGTGCGGCGCCGGGAAACCTGGCCGAGCTGGAGGCCCCCGGCCGCTATATCGAGCTGGTCCAGAAGATGCGCGCGCTGGGCCTGCGCGAGGCCGCCGAAATCGACGCGCGCATTCCCAAGCTGCTGCGCAAGGTCGGTGGCTACAACATCGAATCGATCGATCCGGCCGGCCACAATATGGCCAGCCTGCTGGTCGGATCGGAAGGCACGCTGGCCTTCTTCCACGAGATCGAGCTGGATTTGCAGCCGATCCCGGAACACAAGGTCCTGGGCATCTGCCATTTTCCGACCTTCCGCGCCGCCATGGAAGCGACGCAACATATCGTCAAGCTGGACCCGGCCGCGGTCGAATTGGTGGATCGCACCATGATCGACCTGGCGCGCCAAATTCCGATGTTCCGGGCTACCGTAGACAGTTTCGTGCGCGGCGAGCCGGACTCGCTGCTGCTGGTCGAATTCGCCGGTGATGATCTGGAAACCCAGAAACGCGATCTCGCCCGGCTGGTCGAACTGATGGGTGATCTTGGCTACCCGGGTGCGGTGGTCGAAGCCACCGACCCCGCTTACCAGCACCAGGTGTGGGAAGTTCGCAAGGCTGGCCTGAATATCATGATGTCGATGAAGGGCGAGGGCAAGCCGGTGTCCTTCATCGAGGATTGCGCCGTGCCGCTGGAAAATCTGGCCGACTATACCGAACGGTTGAACGGCGTCTTCGAGAAACACGGAACCAGCGGCACCTGGTACGCCCACGCTTCCGTCGGCACGCTGCATGTGCGCCCGGTCCTGAACATGAAGCAGGGGACGGATGTGCATAAGATGCGCGAGATCGCCGAGGAGGCCTTCGCCATGGTGCGCGAATACAAGGGATCATTCTCGGGCGAACATGGCGACGGGCTGGTGCGCTCGGAACATCTGGAGACCATGTACGGGTCAAAAATCGCCCGTGCCTTCGAGGGAGTGAAAGACGAATTCGACCCGGGCGGCCTGTTCAACCCGGGCAAGATCGTGCGGCCATCGAAAATGGACGACCGTTCGCTGTTCCGCTATCCGCCTGATTACGCGCCACAGCCGCTGGAGACCGTGCTGGACTGGTCGGAATGGGGCGGCTTCCCGGCGGCGATAGAGATGTGCAACAACAACGGCACCTGCCGTAAGGCCAGTCCCGGCGTCATGTGCCCATCCTATCGCGCTACCGGCGACGAAATCCATGTCACCCGTGGCCGAGCCAACGCCTTGCGCCTTGCGATCACCGGACAGCTTGGACCGGATGCGCTGACGTCGCCGGACATGAAGGCGGCGATGGATCTGTGTCTAAGCTGCAAGGGCTGTAAGCGGGAATGCCCGACCGGCGTCGACATGGCGCGGATGAAATATGAATTTCAGGCCCATTGGCGCCGCCGGCACGGGCTGAGCCTGCGCGATCGCCTGATCGCCTTCATGCCGCGCTACGCGCCCTGGGCGGCACGGATCGGCCCGTTGCTGAACCTGCGCAACCGAATTGGCCCGCTGGCAACATTGGGCGAATGGATCACGGGCTTCAGTGCGCGGCGCAAACTGCCGGAATGGCGGCGCGACTGGTTCCGCCACGACCAACCCGCAGCGGGGCCGGGAGACGGGCGCGAGGTCGTGCTGTTTGTCGACAGTTTCAATACCTGGTTCGAACCGGAAAACGCCCGCGCCGCCGTACAAGTACTGGCCGCCGCCGGCTATCGCGTCCATATCGCCCGAGCGCCGGAAGGCGGCAGGCCGCTCTGCTGCGGGCGGACCATGCTGGCCGCCGGTCTGGTCGATGAAGCCCGCGCCGAAGCCGGCCGTATGATCGAGGCGCTGCGGCCCTGGGTCGAAAAGGACGTCCCGATTTTGGGGCTCGAGCCGTCCTGCCTGTTCTCGCTGCGCGACGAATTCAAGGCGATGCTGCCGGGCGAAGACAGCGACAAGCTGGCGGATTTGGCCCAGCTGTTCGAGGAATTCGTAGCCGGCGAGCTGGCCGCCGGTCGTTTTGAATTGGACCTGGAGCCCTCGAAAAGCGGCAAGGCGCTGTTGCATGGTCATTGTCACCAGAAGGCCTATGACGTAATGAAGCCGGTGCAACAAACCCTGTCGCTGGTGCCGGGCTTGGACGTGGAAACCATCGAGTCCACATGTTGCGGGATGGCCGGCGCCTTCGGATATGAGGCCGAACATTACGATTTGTCGGTGAAAATTGGCGAAATTGATGTGCTTCCGGCGGTGCGCGCGGCGGGAAATGACGTTATGATAGTGGCCGACGGCACCAGTTGCCGGCATCAGATCAGGGATGGTGCGGGACGGCAACCGGTTCACGTCGCAAGGGTTTTGGCAAATGCCTTGCGAGAGAGATGAAGGACGGACGGCATGACCGATAATGTATGGCAGAGGGTGGATCAGGCGGGCGACGAACTGGAGCGCCGCTCGTGCCGGCCGTTACATGAGGAAGCCGCGGAGCGCCTGCGCGACATGATCGTCGAGGGTGAACTGGCGCCGGGCGAACGTATTACCGAACAATCCCTGTGCGACCGCATGGGTCTGTCGCGCACGCCGCTGCGCGAAGCGATCAAGACCCTGACCTCGGAAGGATTGATCCTTTTACAGCCGAATCGCGGCGCCAGCGTCGCCGCGCCAAGCGCCGAAGATATTGAAGACACGTTCCACGTTATCGGCGTATTGGAGGCGTTGGCGGGCGAATTGGCCTGCGGTAACCTGCGCGACGACGACGTCGCTGAAATTCGGGTTCTGCATTATCAGATGGCCCTGCACAGGACACGCGGTGAACGACTGGAATATTTCAAACTGAACCAGCGTATCCATGAGAAGATCGTGGAATTGTCCGGCAACGCGGTGCTGTTGGAAACTCACAAAAGGCTTGGCGGCCGCATTCGCCGGCACCGTTTCGCCGCCAATTTGGCGCCGGAGCGGTGGGATCAGGCGATCAGGGAGCATGAGGAAATGCTGCAGGCGCTGGACGATCGCGATGGCTACCGGCTGGCGGAAATCCTGCGGCGGCATCTCGACAACAAGCGTACTGCGGCAGAAAACGTAACCGCCACCGAACGCCAGGACGGTTTCGATTAACCCGCAAATCGAAACGGGATAGCCTCGTCACGCCACGAAAAAACCGCGTTAACCTTTTACAAACTCGAATCTGGCTCAATGTCCGGATTACCCCATTGGTGTTTCAAGGCGAGCGTCATGATCCGGTATTACCGTGACTTTCCAAAAAAACAGGCGGCCCTGTTGTTGTTGGCTGCACTGATCCTTGTGGCCTGCGGCGGTGGCGACGAGACAAGGCGGGCCGGCGTCGCGCCGGTTGCCGCTGCCCCGACGGGCCAGGCCAAGGCGCCGCCGTCCAACATCCCCTACAAGCTTGGAAAACCGTATTCGGTGGCGGGCGTGCGCTATGTGCCGCGCGACGACCGGTCCTACGACCGGACCGGCATGGCCTCATGGTATGGCAAGAAATTCCACGGCAGACCCACCGCTACCGGCCGCAAATACAATATGTACGAAATGACGGCGGCCCATACGACGCTACCCACCGGCACCCAGGTCAGGGTCACCAACCTGGCCAACGGCAGGTCGGTGATCGTCGTCATCGCGGACCGCGGCCCGTTCAGCAAGAAGCGCATCATCGATCTTTCCTACGCGGCGGCGCAGCATCTTGGCTTCATAAACCAGGGTACGGCGAAGGTTCGGGTCACCTACATAAAGTCGGCGAAACGCGGCTAGAGCCAATTCGGGCCTACATCCGACGATTAACCCGCTTGCTTGAGCTCCTTCAGCGCGTCACGCACCGCCGCAATCTGTGCATCCACCGAAATCGAGCACTCGGCAGCAACTTCCAGCGCGCGGTCCTCGTAGACATCGGCGCTATCGTTTTCCGCAGCCCAGGCGTCGACGACTTTATCGCGGTCTTCGACCAGCGACCGAATCTGCGGGCGGAACAGGATCAACATGTTCGTGACCCAGATATTGACGGCCCAGGACGGCCGCACATGGTCGATCTGGAAATAATTGAGCATTCGGATCACGTCCGTGGACTTGTACCAGATTTCGCCCGTCACCCAGCGGTTGGTGGTGAACAGCTTGAGGGGAGTGCCGCCTTGATCGCAGGAAATGGCGATCAGATGGCTCAGCGCATCGTTATCGCCTTCCGGCGCCGTAAATTCCGGCACGGGCGCGGGCTCGATCCCTGGTGGCATGCCCTTGGGGCGCATGAATGTATGAAAATGCCCGTGCTCTCCGGGGCGCTCGCACGCACTGCGCGTGCGCGTCAGCACGGCAGCGTCGATCTCCTCAGACGAGCCCAGCAGATGTACCCGCTGGAACCCCTCGCGCTCGAGCTTGTGCACGGACCGACGCATGAGAGCCGCCTGCCGCGCGGC
>CAXMQC010000197.1:0-2693 GCA_964195285.1 Akkermansiaceae bacterium | reverse complement strand
CGAGTCGGCTATCATCGAAACATTTTCTTCGCGCGGGATCTCCAGCGCTACATCGACATGGAAGTCCCAGCTCTTGCCGACCAGACAGACCACGCCCGCCTTACTGCTTAGCAGGGGTGCGAGACCGGGATCGTTCTCGGCGCTGCGGCCCGGCCGGCGGGTCATGCCGAATGCGACCAGTTCGCTGCTTTGCAGGTCGGGCGGATCATCGAAGAAGGCGTCGTCCGTCGGATTGGCGCCGGGCCAACCGCCCTCGACATAGTCGATACCCAACTCGTCCAGCACCTTTGCAATGGCGACCTTGTCGGCCACGGTGAAATCGACGCCCTGCGTCTGCGCCCCGTCGCGCAACGTCGTGTCGAACAGATAGATGCGGTTGTCGTTGCTGTCGTCCATACCCTGATTTCCGGCCCCGCTGCTGGCGAGTCCTTACCATATTTCCCACGGGAAGCGCCGAAAATGCCCTGATCGGGCCGTTCGTACAAGGCCCATGAGCGCTTATTGTTCCCGCCGCGCCGAACACGGCCCGCGTCGATCGCCGGATTAACGCAATTTTCACCACAGCATGGCATCGTCGCCGAACGGCAGAGGGCCCGCCCAACCGGGCATTCGCCAACTGCCGGCGCCCACCCTTGTCCCAACCGTCATGGCCACGCCACATATGCCAAATGCCCAGCATGGATCCGGTTTCGTCGAAGGGCTGAAGGTGCTTGTCCTCGTGGTTCTGGTCGGCGGCATCACTTTTTTTGCAGGCGGCGTCACGACACATCTCAATGTCGGCCCCTTTACCGACATGATGCAGCGGACCTCGATGGCGGTGCTGTATCTGTATGGCAGCAACACCGAATCGGGCACGGTTGACTCCTTCTGGACGGCCACCGACAAAACCGCGGCGCCCGAAAGGCCGGTCTATCTGCACGACCCCAAACTCGCCGGCAAAGGCCTCAACCTCGTCGTGAGCGCGGCCCGGCAGGAAGCGTTGTTGTTGACGATGGATGGCGAAACGGTCCATCGCTGGGCCTTGCGCTACGATGAAATATGGGGCGCTGATGCGGTCGACGGCAATCCGGCCTGGCTGGACAATATATACTGGCGCCGGGTGCGGCTGCTGGCCGACGGCGCCTTGCTGGTGATCTTCGAAACGCCGAGCCGCACGCCCTATGGGCTGGGTATGGTCAAACTGGACAAAGATTCCAATATCGTGTGGAAAGTTTCGGAGAATCTGCATCATGATACCTCCATCGGCCCCGGCGACGAAATCTATACGCTCGGCCAGCGCATCAACGAACAGGGCTACCCCGGTTACGCCAGGTTGAAGCCGCCATTCATCGACGATTCGGTGGTGGTGCTGTCGCCCGGCGGCGAGAAACTGAAGGAGATCTTCATCGTCGAGGCCTTCCTGAAATCCGATTACGCGGCCGCGCTCGATACCATGCCGAGCAGCCTGGTGGGCGATGCGCTGCACGCCAATGCGGTAGACTATATCGACAAGGCGACGGCAAAAAAGTTTCCCTTCGCGAAGCCGGGCGACCTGCTGATTTCGATGCGCGAGATGAGCACCATCGCCGTCCTGGATCCGGTGACTGAAACCATCGTCTGGGCGCGGAGCGGCCCCTGGCGCCAGCAGCATGAGCCGGTGATGCTGAAGAACGGCAATATCTTGCTGTTCGATAATCAGGGCGTGATGGAAACGACGGGACGCACGCGCATTGTCGAATTCAATCCAGCCACGGGGTCGATCGACTGGTCTTTCGACGGGACGGTGGCGGAGCCGCTGGTTTCGCTGTTTTTCGGCTCGCAGCAAAGGCTCGCCAACGGCAATACATTGATTGTCGAGACCCGCAACGGACGCGCGGTGGAGGTGACGCCGGGCGGCCAGATCGCCTGGGACTACCGCACGCCGCACCGCAAGACGGTCGACGGGCAGCAATTTGTCATGCCGCTGTTCGACGTGGTACGCGTCGACCCGGCCGACGCCGCCTTTCTGAAATAGGAACAGATCCACCGCATGACTGACATTGCGAAGAAGAATAAACTGGGAAATAGCGGCTTCGTCGAGGGGTTGAAGGTTCTTGTTTTCGTCGTGCTGGTGGCCTTCCTGGCCTTCGTGGCGGGCGGAGTCAGCACCTACATGAAGGCGCCTGGCGTCGGCGATTTTATGCAGCGCATTTCGATGGTGATGTTCTACCTGTATGAAAGCAACGTAAATACCGCCACTTTCGATCCCTTCTGGAACCCCGCCCACATGCCCGGGCCGGAGGGCGAATATCCGGTCATCCTGAACGACCCGGCGCGGGCCGGCAAGGGATACAATCTGGTCGTTAGCACCCACGCGCAGGAAGCCACCCTGATCGACATGGATGGCAAGCAAGTCCACAAATGGGCCCGGCGTTTCGGCGAGGTCTGGACCAAGGCCCCGCAGCTGCCGGATTACGAGGATCAGGAGCCTGGTTACTGGGCCGACAAGATCTACTGGCGGCGCGCGCATTTGTTCGCGAACGGCGATATCCTCGTGGTCTACGAAACGCCGACCCGCACGCCCTACGGGCTGGGTCTGGCCAAGCTGGACAAGGATTCAAACGTTATCTGGAAACTGGACTTGAACGTCCATCACGACATCGCCGTCGCCCCGAACGGCGACATCTACCTGCTCGGGCAATTCGTCAACGAAAAGGGCTATGCTGGTTATCCCG
>CAXMQC010000196.1:0-2357 GCA_964195285.1 Akkermansiaceae bacterium | reverse complement strand
AGCGAGCGGTCAAGGGAGCCCGGCCTCCGGTGGCGCGCGGCGGCCCTCCGGGTGCCATCAAATGGGCCATTATCAGCGAGCATTGGTATTCACTCCCAGGGTAACAGGGAAACGTGAATAACGCCTTCCTCGCCCAATCCGCCGACCGATTTGATCGCAAGATCGGTATCCTTCAGCCCGTATCGGTGGGTCGTCAACAGGTCCAGCGGGAAGCGATCGGAGGCAAGCTGCTGCAGCGCCAGTTCGCAGGACCGGTAGCCGTGGCCGCGGGCGCTCTTGATGGTGATGTATTTCACGGTGATCTTGCCGACGGGGAAGTTCGGAAATTCCGCGACCTCGCCCTGGATCAGCAGCGTCCCACCCTTGCGTTTCAGCGCCTCGACGCCCAACAGGATCGGGATCGTGCCCGCCCCCGCGGTGCAGTCCAGCGCCACGTCGACGCCGCGGCCGGCGGTGATTTCCATGATCCGCGCCAACGGGTCTTCCTGGTCGACAACGACGGTGTGATCGGCGCCCAGCTTCTTGGCGACCGCCAGCCGCGCCGCATCCTTGGACGTCCCGGTGACGATGATCAGCGACGCGCCGGCCTGCTTGCAGGCGACCGTCTGCGACAGCCCCTGCTGGCCCGGCCCCTGGATCAGCACCGACGAGTTATATCCCACATTGCAATCGAACAGCGCCCATTCGATGCCGTTGGCCATCGGGGTAACGATCCCGGCCAGTTCCGCCGACACCCCGTCCGGTACCCGGTGCACCACCGCGTTCCAAGGCAGGTACATATATTGCGCGAAGCCGCCCCACAGGTGTGGCGCACGCTCGGCCGAGGTATAGCCATAACGGATGGCGTCCGGGTTGAAGCGCCAGTCGGTCGCCTCGCAATGGCGGTATTCGCCGAGATGGCACCATTCGCATTTCATGCAGGGTAGGTAATGTTCGACGAAGATCCGGTCGCCTTCCTTGACACCCTTGCGCGCCATGAAGTCGCGCCCCGCCTTGGCGACAACGCCGATATTCTCGTGGCCCATGATGACCGGGTCGGCCGACTGCGGCTTGGCGTAGAGCTTGACGTCGGTGCCGCAGATGCCGGCGACCTCCATCTTCATCAGCGCCCCGTCGTCGGGCACGTCGGGCATCGGGTATTCGCGAAACTCGGTTCTGTGCGCACCGGTGCGCACCGCCGCGAGCACTTGTTCAGCCACTGGTGGGATCCTCCGTTCTCGCTGCGCGTCTTTCAATAGAGAGCGATAGCAACCCCCCGGCCCTCATGCAAGAACGACGTTCCGCAGGAAAGAACGGGGTAGGTGAAAAATGCGGGCTGGGAATCGGACGCGGCGCTGGCGTCCCGGATCCCGTTCGCGCCGGCGGTCGACCGCTTTTTTTGAACTCATGGCCCGTTTGGGGGTTTTGCCGAGCGGCAAGCTTGGTTACCATCCGGGATGTACTCGGAAATGAATTTATCAGTTGGCCGGACGGCCAGGACCGGCAACAGGAAGCTGCTGGCCTGGGTCGACGAGGTGGCCGGACTGTGCAAGCCGGACTCCATCCACTGGTGCGACGGCTCGCAAGGGGAATATGACCGCCTGTGCGATGAGATGGTTGCGGGCGGGACGTTGATCCGCCTGAATCCCGAGAAGCGCGCAAACAGTTTCCTCGCGCGCTCCGACCCGGACGACGTGGCCCGGGTGGAGGACCGCACATTCATCTGCACGGCCACCGAAGACGAGGCCGGCCCCAACAACAACTGGGTCGACCCGGACGAGATGAAGCGGACCCTCACCGGCCTGTTCGATGGCTGCATGCGCGGCAGGACCATGTATGTCTGTCCGTTCAGTATGGGACCGCTGGGGTCGCCGATCGCCCATATCGGCGTACAGGTCACTGATTCGGCCTATGCCGCCGTCAACATGAAGATCATGACCCGTATGGGCGACGCGGTCCTGGAAATACTTAGTGACGATGGCGCGTTTGTCCCCTGTCTGCATTCCGTGGGCGCGCCGTTGGCGCCCGGCGAGGCGGACGCGTCCTGGCCCTGCAACGAGACCAAATATATCGTCCATTTTCCCGAGGACCGCGCCATCTGGTCCTTCGGCTCGGGCTATGGCGGCAATGCGCTTCTGGGCAAGAAGTGCTTCGCCTTGCGCATCGCGTCGGCCATGGCGCGCGACGAGGGCTGGCTTGCCGAGCATATGCTGATCCTCGGCGTCGAGAACCCCGAGGGCGAGAAGACCTATGTCGCCGCGGCCTTCCCCAGCGCTTGCGGCAAGACCAACCTTGCGATGATGGTCCCGCCAGACGGTTTCGAGGGCTGGAAGGTGTCAACCGTGGGTGACGACATCGCCTGGATCAAGCCGGGCAAG
>CAXMQC010000195.1:0-5075 GCA_964195285.1 Akkermansiaceae bacterium | reverse complement strand
CCGACTGGAACGGCGACCGAGATCGCCATGCAGCGCTGCCCGGCCGAGCCGTAGGCCGAGCCCATGAGCGCGTCGGCGGCCTGGTCGAGGTCGGCGTCCGGCATGACCACCATGTGGTTCTTGGCGCCGCCGAACACCTGCACGCGCTTATTGTTGGCGGTGCCCTCGTGATAGATGTATTCGCCGACCGCGGTCGAGCCGACGAAGCTAATCGCGGGCACGTCCGGGTGTTGCAGCAGCGCGTCGACCGACTCCTTGTCGCCGTTGACGACACTCCAGACGCCGTCCGGCAGGCCGGCCTGCTTCCACAACTCGGCCATGAACAGCGGCGCCGAGGGATCGCGTTCCGACGGCTTGTTGATGTAGGAATTGCCGCAGGCGACCGCCATCACACCCATCCACAGCGGCACCATCACCGGGAAGTTGAACGGCGTGATACCGCCGACCACGCCCAGCGATTCGCGCTGCGAGAAGGTATCGATGCCGCCGCCGACATTGGACGAAAACTCGCCCTTCATCAGATGCGGGATGCCGCAAGCGAACTCAGCGACATCGACGCCGCGCTGAATCGAGCCCTTGGCGTCGACGATGGTCTTGCCATGTTCCCTGCCGACGATCTCGGCCAGCGGCTCCATGTTTTCGATCAACAGTTCGCGGAACTTGAACATTACCTGACTGCGCCGTGACGCGGACGCGGCCGACCATCCAACGAAGGCCGCGGCCGCGGCTTGCACCGCGCGGTCGACCTCGTCGGCGTTGGCCAGCGGCACCTGCGACTGGACCTCGCCGGTCGCCGGGTTGAACACGTCGCCGAAGCGGCCGCTGGTCCCGTCGACCCGCTGGCCGCCGATGAAATGATAGAGGTTGTCGGTCATGGTGGCTGTCCCTGATTTGTGCCGTGTTTGCGGCATGTTACGAAATATGGCGCGGGCGGACACCCCAAATTTTGCTTTCGGGGGTCGGCGATCAGCCCTCGGCAAGAAAAACCCCGGCTGTTAGCCGACGGCTGAAAGCTTCACATCAATATTTCCCGAAGACCTTGCGCAGGCCTTCGGCCAAGCGGTCGATATGGCTTTTCTCGGAAATAAACGGCGGCGCAATGCAGGCGGTGTCGCCGGTCATCTTGACCATGACGCCTTCTTCCCAGAGATCCTGGATAGCCTGGCCGCCGCGTGCGCCGGGGGCGCCGTCCTTGGCCGCAAGATCAACGCCGGCCAGCAGGCCGATGCCGCGAATATCGGTTACTATCGGCATATCCTTCAGATCGAAAATCGCATCGAGGAAATAATCGGACAACTCCGCGGCTCTGGCGAACAGGCCGTCATTCTCGTAGATGTCCAGCGCCGTAATAGCCGCCGCGCAGGCCGCCGGATGCGCCGAATAGGTATAGCCGTGGAACATTTCCACACCCGGCGTGGCGTCGGTGATGGTCTTGTAGACATGGTCGGTCACCGCGACCGCGCCCATCGGGATGGCGGCGTTGGTCAGCGCCTTGGCCATGGTCATGATGTCGGGTGTCACACCGAACACGTCGCCGGCGAAATTGCCGCCGACGCGGCCGAAACCGGTGATGACCTCATCGAAGATCAGCAGGATGCCGTTCGCGTCGCAGATTTCGCGCAGGCGGTTCAGATAACCCTTGGGCGGACACAATACCCCGGTCGATCCGGCCACCGGCTCGACGATGCAGGCGCCGATGGTGTCCGCGCCATGCAAATCGCAGAAGCGCTGCAGGTCATTGGCCAGCTCCACGCCGTTGTTCTCCGGCTGGCCGCGCACGAACAGCTCGTCCTTGCTCCAGGTGTGGCGCATATGCAGCACGCCCACCAGGCCCGGCCCGAAGGCCTCCTTGTTCTTGACCATGCCCTGCACCGACATGCCGCCGAAATTGACGCCGTGATAGGCGCGCTCGCGGCCGACGAAGCGGATGCGCTGGCCTTGGCCCTTGGCGCGGTGATACTGCAGCGCGATCTTCAGCGCGGTATCCACCGATTCCGAGCCCGAATTGGTGAAGAAGGTATAGTTCAGGTCGCCGGGCATAATCGCCTTGAGGCGCCGCGCCAGCTCGAAGGCCGCCGGCTGGCCATACTGGAACGGCGCGACATAGGCGCATTCGCGCAGCATTTCGGAAACCGCGTCGGCGATTTCCGGGCGGCTGTGACCGGCCGGCGCGCAGAACAGCCCCGAGGACATGTCGATGATGGTGCGGCCTTCATGGGTGGTGCATTCGACGCCCTTGCTGGCGACCATCAGGCGCGGGTTCGCCTTGAACGCCTTGTTGGCGGTGAAGGGCATGAAGAAATGTTCGAGATCGTTGGTCGGATAGCGCATGGCGGAAACTCCAGAAATTAAGGCGTGCCGGATGGCGCGCATCTATTCCATGCCGGCCGGGTCGCCGTGACCCGGGGTCTGGCCGGCAGCTGTAAATCTGTGCAAATCCTATCACCGGCGTGGCCAATGCCGATAGGGCCAGCCGCGACGGAATCACTTGTCCAGACGACGAGGGAGGTTCCTGAACCGCCCCCACCCGTGTCAAAGGGCCGGCGCTGTCATCGAGGGCGGAACCGGCTGGCCCAACAGTTTCAAGACCGTAGGCGCGACCGAAAGCTGCGAGACCGTGTCCGCTACCGGGCCGCCCCCTTCCACGCCGAGACGATAGAATGGAATGGCGCGAACCTCGTCGCGCGTCCCGCCATGCCAGCCCTCTGCGTCCATGCCGTGATCCGAGGTGACCAGCACCTGATATCCACGCTGCAGCCAGCCCGGCGCGGTCAGCGCCAGAAGGTTGTCAATATTGGCCGCGGTCTGTTTGTAGATCGCCGACTCGCCGCCATGCAGATGGCCAACATGATCGCACCCCATGGGGTGAACCAGCATATAGTCCGGTTCAAACCGCCGCACCAGCATGTCGGCCGCGCGGAACAGTTCGGCGTCCGGGAACGCCCCGTCCTTGTAAAACCGCCCATGCTGGATGGTCAGGGAGTCGTCGTCCATCTCGCGGTCCATCACCGGGTCGAAGGGTGTGTGATTGTAGAGTTCCGAAAACCAGCTATAGGCCGCGGCCGCGGTTCGCAGACCACCGGCGCGGGCCAGGGTGAACAGGTTATCGTGCTCGCCGGTGTGCACCATGTCGTTGCTGGTAATGCCGTGAACCTGCGGCGGCAGGCCGGTATGGATGGTGTGGTACAGCGTCCGCGACAGGCTGGGCAGCTCGCAACGCATGATATGGCGGCTCGCCCGGCCATGCGCCACCATGCCCTCGAGGAACCCCATTTCGTGCATGGCTGTGTCGGCCCGAAGCCCGTCAACCAAGACCAGTATAACCTTCTCGCTTTCGACCATGGCCCAATCCTTATTCCTGGGACGATTCCTATACCGCCGATGCACCCAGTCCGGACAAAATGCAAGCAATAAATTCGTGATGGCGATCGAATCGCGCTGGCCGATCTTCCAATCGGCCCGATGATCGGCCAGAATGCGCCGGTCGAACGGCTGGCTCGGGAGGCAAGGCGATGGATTTCAGTGGCGCGGCGGTATTGGTGACGGGCGGAACGTCAGGCATCGGCGCCGCGATTGCGCGGGCCTTCGGCGATGCCGGCGCGGCTGTGTTGTTGACCGGGCGCGACGCGGAGCGCGGGGCTGAGGTGGCGGCCGATATCGCCTCGGATGGCGGCACGGCTGACTTCCTGGCCGCCGACATTACCGATGCCGGCGCCTGTGGCGATCTGGTCAATGCGGCGCTGGACCGGTTCGGGCGGTTGGATGTGCTGGTCAACAATGCGGGGATCATCTGCCGCGCTGACGCCGAGGAAACCACCGAGGATATGTGGGACGAAACCATGGCGGTGAATCTGACCGCGGCCTTCCGGATGAGCCGCGCCGCGATTCCCGCAATTCGCAAGCAGGGCGGCGGGTCGATCGTCAACATCGCGTCCGACTTGGCATTGGTTGGTGGCCAACGCGCGGTCGCCTATTGCGCCTCGAAGGGCGGGTTGCTGCTGATGACCAAGGCGATGGCGCTGGATCATGCGGACGAGAATATCCGTGTCAACGCGATCTGCCCGACCGACATCATGACCCCGATGCTGGCGGACGAGTTCCGGGCCACCGGGCTGAGTGACGAAGAAGGCTTGGCGGCGCTGGGCGAGGCTATCCCGATGGGTCGCGTCGGCACCCCCGAGGAGGTCGCCCGCGCCGTACTCTTCCTGGCGTCCGACCAGGCCAGTTTCATGACTGGCGTGGGTCTGCCGGTGGATGGTGGGATAACCGCGGCGTGAGGGGACCCACCGAATGAAATCACCGTCGTCGACTCGGGGTCAGGCTCGTATTATTGTATTATTTCAATAATTGCATCCGCGATTTCCACGCGCCCTGTATGGCTGGCGGTCTCGGCGCGTTCGCCGCGCAATCCCAAAGTACAATAATACAATAATACGAGCCTGACCCCAAGTCTCCGCGAGCTGACCCCGGGTCTCACGGGCGTGACTTGCAAATCCGGCCCCGAGGTGATGTAAATAGGCGGGACCGATCCGGTTGGAGATTGTTTGATGAAACTCGGCGACGAGCAGCTGCGGCAATTCCATGACGAGGGTTATCTGTTCCTGCCCGAATGTTTCTCGCGCAGCGAAGCGGCGATGCTGCTGGATGAGGCGCAGGCGATCTACGACACCGACCGCGAGGAGGTCTGGCGCGAGGAAACCGGCGTCGCGCGCACGGCCTTCGCCGCCCATACGTTCAGCGAACCCTATCGCCGGCTGGGCGCCCATCCGCGGCTGATCGAGCCGGTCATGCAGATCCTCGATGATGGCGTCTACATGCACCAGTTCAAGATCAACGCGAAGGCCGCCTTCGACGGCGCGGTCTGGCAATGGCACCAGGATTACGGCACCTGGGCGCGCGACGATGCGATGCCGGAACCGCGCGCCATGAACATCGCGGTGTTTCTGGAGGACGTGACCGCGGCCAACGGCCCGCTGTTGTTAATCCCTAAAAGCCACAGGGCCGGCGTGTTCGAGGCCGGGCACGACCTGGAGACGACCTCCTATCCGCTGTGGACACTGGACCGCGAGACCGTG
>CAXMQC010000194.1:0-3072 GCA_964195285.1 Akkermansiaceae bacterium | reverse complement strand
CGGATCAGCGCGCGCAGTTGCTGGCGCAGAATGAAGGGCCGGTCCAGGGTCATGCGAATCGCGCGCCAGCCCATCGCCGGGTTTTCTTCCTTGGCAATCGGCATATACGGCAGCAGCTTGTCACCGCCGGCATCCAGTGTCCGAAACACCACGCGCTTTCCGTCGGCTTGGTCCATGACGCGGAGATAGGCGCGGGTCTGCTGGTCGACACCGGGCAGCTCGCCGCGCACCATGAACAGGATTTCCGTGCGATAGAGCCCAATCCCCGCCGCGTTGGTCTCGCGCAGATTGGGCAGGTCCAACAACAGACCGGCATTCAGGTTCAGCAAGATCTCGGCGCCGTCCCGCGTGACCGCGGGCAAGTCGCGCGCCGCGGCATAGACCGCCTGACGGCGGGCGCCCTGTTCCATTCCCGAAGCGAAAGTTTGCCGTATATCCTCGCCCGGCCGGATCACCACCACTGCATTGTCGCCGTCGACCAGCATATCGTCGTCCGGCTCTACCTTGTCCAACAGCCCGGCCACCTGGCCGACCACCGGGATGCCCAGCGCGCGCGCCACGATCGATACATGGGCGGTCGCGGAGCCTTCCTCCAGCACCACGGCCTGCAGGGAATCGCGTCCGTAATCGAGAAGTTCCGCCGGCCCCAGCGAACGGGCGACCAGTATCGATTCGCGACCCTTGCGCAGGCGGCGCTGCTCCTCGCCCGCCTCGCCTTCGTGCAGATGCTGTAGCAGGCGGTAGGCGAGATCCTCCATATCCAGAATACGCTCGCGCAAATAGGGATCGGCGATCTGGGCCATGCGGGCACGGGTATCGCTCAGTGCCTTGGCGACCGACGCATCTGCGGAAAGGCCCGAACGGATCCCTTCGCGGATACGGGTCAACCAGCCGCGATCCTCGGCGAACATACGGTAGGCTTCCAGTACCTCCATATGTTCCTCGCCACCCCGCTGGCCGCCCACTTCTTCCATCATTTCGTCGAGCGAGCGATGCATGCGTTGCACCGCCTCGTCGAACCGGTCGAGTTCCGCGGCCGGGTCCTCGGCGACGACCTGGCTGATCTTGGTGCGGCGTTCGTGGATCACGGCCTTGCCCATCGCCAGCCCGCCGTTGAGCCGCGCCCCCTCAAGCCTGAGCGGTTTGAGCGCGATGCCGTCGGCGGCGGCAAATTCGTTCGGCGAGCCAAGCTCGCTGCCGGCGATCAGCTCCGCCAACACCATGGCGACCGTTTCCAAGGTCTCGATTTCTTCTTCAGTGTAATTGCGCCTACTTTGGTTCTGGACGGTCAGCACGCCACGCACACGGCCGCCGCGCAGGATCGGCACACCAAGGAAGGAATGATAGATTTCTTCACCGGTTTCCGGCCGGTAGGCGAAATGCGGATGGTCCTGCGCCTCGTCCAGCGAGAGCGAGCGCGCATGAGCCGCCACATCGCCGACCAGGCCCTCGCCGACGCGCAGGCGGGTCCGGTGTACGGCGGTTTTCAAGAGGCCTTCGGTGGCGAACAGCTCCAGGATGTCACCGGGCCGCAACAGGTAGATCGAGCAGACCTCGGCGACGATGTCGCGCGCAATGATGCATACTACCTGGTCGAGGCGCGACTGCGCATCGCCGTCGCCCGCCATTACATCGCGCAGGCGGCGCAGCAGCAATCTAGATCCGACCCAGTTGGTTGCGTCAGCCATTCCGTGTTCCCCGCCGCGGAAAGCGCGGCGTTTGAGCGATATTCAGTCTTTCCGGCGCCGGCCGCCCACGCTAGTGGGGATAATTTAGTTAATCAGCATCCAACCCGTAGGCGGTATGCAGGGCCCTTAGGGCCAGTTCGGTATATTCCTCGTCGACCAGTACGCTGATCTTGATTTCCGAGGTAGATATAACCTGGATATTGATGCCTTTTTCGGCAAGTGTCGTGAACATCGATTGTGCGACGCCGGCATGGCTTCGCATGCCGACACCAATCACCGATACCTTCACCACCCCGCCGTCATGGATCAAATCCTTATAGAGGATTTCGTCACGCAGACCCTGCAGCAGCTTTACCGCGCGGTCCAGGTCGGCACGGGTCACCGTGAATGTGAGGTCGGTCGCGCCGCCGTCGGGAGAGACGTTCTGGACGATCAAGTCCACATTGATATTGGCGTCGGCCAGCGGGCCGAATATACCCGCGGCCACACCCGGCTTGTCCTCGACCTGAACGAGCGTAATTTTCGCCTCGTCACGGCTATAGGCGATTCCGCTGACTATCTGTTTTTCCACGATCTCATCCTCATCGACAACCAGTGTTCCGGGCAGATCCTCGAAGCTGGACAGCACCTGTACCCGCACGCCCTTGTTCATGGCCAGTTCCACCGAGCGGGTCTGCAGCACCTTGGCGCCCAGCGACGCCATCTCCAGCATCTCTTCATAGGTGATTTTATGCAGTTTGCGCGCCTTGGGCACGATCCGGGGATCGGTGGTATAGATACCGTCCACGTCGGTAAATATGTCGCAGCGTTCCGCGCCCAGCGCCGCGGCCAATGCTACCGCGGTCGTGTCCGACCCGCCGCGCCCCAGCGTGGTGATGCGGCCCTGGGGCGAGACACCCTGAAAACCGGCCACCACGGCGACTTGGCCTTCGCCGAACTTTTCCAGCATCCGGTCTGACTCGACATCCGTGATACGCGCCTTGCCGTGCACCTCGTCGGTGTGGATGGGAATCTGCCAGCCCGTCCAGGATCGCGCCGACACGCCGAGTTCCTGCAGGCAGAGCGCCAGCAGCCCGGCGGTCGTCTGTTCGCCCGACGACACGACGGCGTCGTATTCGCGCGTATCGTGAAGGGCCGACGCCTGACTGACATAATCGACCAGTTGATTGGTCACACCGGCCATCGCGGAGACGACGACGGCGACATCATTGCCGCGGTCGACCGTAACCTTCACCCGCTTTGCGACATTGCGGATGCAATCAAGGTCGGCCACCGATGTGCCGCCGAATTTTTGTACGATACGCGCCATGGTCCGAAAACGTCCGTCAATAAACAACAGCCCTCCGGCAAACGCATTGCCGGTGCGGATTACGCGGTCACGGCG
>CAXMQC010000193.1:0-3216 GCA_964195285.1 Akkermansiaceae bacterium | reverse complement strand
CGGCCGCCAAGGACGCCGACACCGTTATCAAGGTGCAGCGCCCGATGATTGCGGGTGAAGGCGAGGACGAGATGGCGGCGCTGTCGGCCGGACAATGCCTGGTCTGTTCGATGAGTGCGCTGACCGAGCCTGAATTCGTTGGCGCGATGATGCGGGCCGGCGTTATCGGCTTTGCGCTTGAACTGGTGCCCCGCATAACCCGCGCGCAATCGATGGACATTCTGTCGTCGCAAGCCAATCTGGCCGGTTATCGCGCGGTGCTGGACGGTGTCGCCGCCTTCGGCCGCGCTTTCCCGATGATGATGACCGCGGCCGGCACCATCCCGCCAGCCCGGGTCCTGGTGATGGGTGCCGGCGTTGCCGGGCTGCAGGCCATCGCAACCGCGCGGCGCCTGGGTGCGGTGGTCTCGGCCACCGACGTGCGGCCGGCCGCCAAGGAACAGGTCGAAAGCCTGGGCGGTACCTTCGTTGCGGTCGAGGACGAGGAGTTCAAACAGGCCGAGACAGCGGGCGGCTACGCCAAGGAAATGAGCGACGCCTACAAGGCCAAACAGGCGGCGCTGACCGCCGAGACCATCAAGAAGCAGGACATGGTGATTACCACCGCTCTGATACCCGGCCGCCCGGCACCGAAGTTGATTTCAGCGGAAATGGTCAAGACCATGAAGCCGGGTGCGGTGATCGTGGACCTCGCGGTCGAAGCCGGCGGCAACTGCGAACTGTCGGAGTTCGGCAAGGTCGTCACTAAGCATGGGGTAACGCTTGTCGGTCACGCCAACCTGCCGGGCCGCCTGGCCGAGAGCGCCAGCAACCTGTTCGCCCGCAATGTGCTCAGCTTCATGGGTTTGTTGGTCGACGACGAAACCAAGGGCCTAAAGATCGACACCGAGGACGAGATCATCGCCGGCACCCTGGTGACGCGCGACGGCAAGGTCGTCCATGAGAATGTGAAAGCCGCGGAACCGGCGCCGGCAAAAGCGAAACCCGGCGGGGCGAAGAAGCGTACCGCCCCGAAGAAGAAAGCCGCTGCGTCGAAACCCAAGGCCAAGGAGGAGTAGCCCGCCATGGCAAACGAAAATTTCGTGGAAAAGATGGAGAATCTCGCGGATAGCGCGGGGGAACTGGCCAACCAGGCCGACGCCTTGGTGGCGCAAGCACATATAGTTTCAGCGCAGGCGACATCGGGCAGTGGCGGCAACGAGTTCATCTTCCTGTTCACCATATTCATTCTGGCGATCTTCGTCGGTTATTACGTGGTGTGGAACGTGACCCCGGCGCTGCATTCGCCGCTGATGGGCGTTACCAACGCGATCTCGTCGGTCATTATCGTCGGTGCGCTGATCGCCGCGGGACCCGCTGATATGAGCCTGTCGAAATTCCTCGGCTTCGTCGCCGTGGCCCTGGCGTCTGTCAATATCTTCGGCGGTTTCATCGTCACGCAGCGCATGCTGCAGATGTTCAAGAAAAAGAAATAGCGGGAGGACGCTAATATCATGAGCGAAAACGCTTCCGCCTTCGCCTATCTGATCTCCAGCATCCTGTTCATCATGGCGCTACGAGGTCTGTCGTCGCCGACATCGGCGCGACAGGGCAATATGTTCGGTATCGCGGGCATGGTGATCGCCATCGTGACCACGCTGGCGAATCCCGAAGTCGTTGGCTACGGCTGGATCATCGCCGGTGTCCTGATCGGTGGTACGGTCGGTACGGTCATCGCGGTGAAGATTCAGATGACCGCCCTACCGCAGCTTGTGGCCGCCTTTCACAGCCTGGTCGGCCTCGCCGCCGTCATGGTGGCAGGCGCGGCCTTTCTGGCGCCGGAGGCCTATGGCATCGGGTTGGCCGGCGCGATTCCGGTTGGCAGCCTGATCGAGATGAGCCTGGGCACCGCCATCGGCGCCATTACCTTTACCGGGTCGATCATTGCCTTTGGAAAATTGCAGGGAGTTATTACCGGCAAGCCGCTGGTTTTCCCCGGCCAGCATTTTGTAAATCTCGGGCTGGGCATCCTGATGATCGCTCTGATCGTCTGGTTCGCCAACGGACAGACCGGTTTCGCCTTTGTCGCTATTGTCGTGGTTTCGCTGGCGCTCGGCTTCATGCTGATCCTCCCGATAGGTGGCGCCGACATGCCGGTGGTCATCTCGATGCTGAACAGTTATTCGGGCTGGGCCGCCTGCGGCATCGGCTTCACACTGGGCAATTTCGCGCTGATCATCACCGGCGCGCTGGTCGGCTCATCGGGCGCGATCCTCAGCTACATCATGTGCAAGGGCATGACCCGGTCGTTCCACAGCGTCATCCTTGGCGGCTTTGGCGGCGAGACGGATGCGGCGGCCGTCGGCGAGGATATGGGCGACCGGACCGTCAAGTCCGGCGCCGCGGCCGACGCCGCCTTCATCATGGAAAACGCGTCCAGTATCATCATCGTGCCGGGTTATGGCATGGCTGTCGCCCAGGCGCAGCATGCCCTGCGCGAGATGGTCGATATGCTGAAGGGCAAGGGTGTAAAGGTGCGCTACGCCATCCACCCGGTGGCGGGGCGCATGCCCGGTCATATGAACGTGCTGCTGGCCGAGGCCAACGTGCCCTATGACGAAGTGCTGGAGCTGGACGAGATCAACCGCGATTTCGCCTCCACCGACATCGCCTTCGTGATCGGCGCCAACGATGTGACCAATCCGTCGGCCAAGACCGACCCGACCAGTGCGATCTACGGCATGCCGATTCTCGACGTGGAGCGCGCCGGCACGGTGCTGTTCATCAAGCGTTCGATGGCATCCGGTTACGCCGGCGTCGAAAACCCGCTATTTTTCCGCGACAACACCATGATGTTGTTCTCGGACGCCAAAAAAATGTGCGAAAACATCATAAAAGCGCTGGAATAGCATACCGAAGGCTATTCTCAACGAGCATTGATATAAGGCGGGGCCCGATGGCTCCGCCTTTATTTTGTGCGGTAAAAATATAAATACAATTTTAAACAATAAAACTTATCGAAAAACGTAAAATAATAGTTTTGGAACGGAGCTAATTATTGATCAGCCGATTAAATTTTTATTAGGTCTATTTCCGTATAGTCGAGATCATCAAGTGCGGGACCGAATGTTCAGATAACAGTTTGGTCCGGCGAATCCGGGGGGACTTCCCTTCGGGTTTTTGGTGGAACCCACGTGCGGTTCCCGAAAGGATTGAGACTATGAAACGCTTTATGAT
>CAXMQC010000192.1:0-3030 GCA_964195285.1 Akkermansiaceae bacterium | reverse complement strand
CTGTTCCTGCGCGACAAAAAACGCCGCATGTGGCTGGTCACGGTACTGGAAGACCGGGAGGTGGACCTGAAGGCGCTGCGCCACCGAATCGGCGCGCAGGGCAATTTGTCGTTCGGCAACGGCGAGCTGCTGATGCAGCATCTGGGCGTCATCCCGGGCGCGGTCACACCCTTTGCCGTGATCAACGATCGCGAGGGTAACGTCACCATGGTGCTGGACAAGGCGCTGCTGGCGCTCGATCCGGTCAACGCCCACCCCTTGCGCAACGACCGCACCACCGCGATCGCGGCGCGTGATCTGGCCGGCTTCCTGGCGGCCGAGAACCATGCGCCGTTGGTTCTGGATTTCGATCAGGAATAGATAATGGGTCGGGCCTTGCCATCGGCCCCCACAACCGCCATTTATCTCGCTAACGGTTTTGCGCCCCAGGGGTAACGATAAAGAACGTCTCGAAGGAAATCATGGAACAACTGATAGGCCAGCCGGAAGGCGCTACATCGATCATCACCGACGCCACCGACGAAACATTCGTCGACGAGGTGATCGAGGCCAGTAAGACAATCCCGGTCATTGTCGATTTCTGGGCCGCCTGGTGCGGGCCCTGCCGGCAATTGACGCCGACGCTGGAAAAGGCGGTCAAGGCGATGGCCGGCAAGGTCAAGTTGGTCAAGGTCAATACCGACGAGAACCCGGCAGTGGCCCAGCAACTTCGTGTCCAGTCGCTGCCGACCGTTTACGGTTTCGTCGACGGCAAGGGCGTCGACGGGTTCACGGGCGCGCAGCCAGAAAGCCAGGTCAAGGCCTTCATCGAGAAACTGATCGAGGCCGGCGGTGGCGAGGCCGGACCGTCGCCGCTCGATGAGGCGCTGGAGCAGGCGGGCGCGGCATTGGACGGCGGCGACGCGGCGACGGCCGGCGCCATCTACGGACAGATTCTGCAGCATGACCCCGAGGAAGTCCGCGCCATGGCCGGTCTGGCTGGCTGCCTGCTGGCGGAGGGCCGGGTCGACGACGCAAAGGCGGCGCTGGATGCGGTGCCCGCGGGCAAGGCAAACGATCCGGAGATCGTAGCGGTGCGTTCGGCCATCGAACTTGCCGCCAGCACGGCCGGGCTTGGCGGCGACGCGGCGGAACTTAGGGCCAAGGTAGAGGCCAGTCCGGCCGATCACCAGGCACGGCTGGATCTGGCGCTGGCGCTTTATGCCGCGAACGATGCCGGCGGCGCGGTCGCCGAACTCCTGGAACTCATCGGGCGCGATCGGGAATGGAACGACCAGGAAGCGCGCAAACAGCTGATCAAGATTTTCGACGCGCTGGGGCCGGCCGACCCTCTGGTCATCGAAGCGCGCCGAAAATTGTCGGCCATCCTTTTCTCATGAGCCAGTTCGACCCGAAATTCGAGGATCTCCCCGACACCATTCCGGTGTTCCCCCTGCCGGAGGTTCTCTTGTTGCCGGGTGGCTCACTGCCGTTGAACATATTCGAGCCGCGCTATCTCGCCATGGTGCAGGCGGCGCTTCAAAGCAATCGGATGATCGGCATGATGCAACCGCTGTCGGCCGAGGGCATGGCCGGCAATCCGGCGCTCTACGATACCGGCTGCGCAGGGCGCATCAGCCGCTTCGAGGAAACGCCGGACGGGCGCTTGCTGATCTCTCTAAAGGGAATCTGCCGATTCGACATCGCCGAGGAACTGGAATTGCGCGACGGATATCGGTGCGTCGAGGCCGACTGGTCGCGCTATGGCGGCGACCTGGAATCCAAGATTCGGCTGTGCCTGAACCGGACCCGACTGTTCCCTGCCCTGCGCTGTTATTTCAAACTGCACGGCATCGAGGCCGACTGGGAAACGCTGGGCGAGGCCCCGGACGAACGCCTGGTGACATGCCTTTCGATGATCTGCCCCTTCGGCGCGTCGGAGAAGCAGGCGCTGCTGCAGGCGCCAGACCTCGACGCGCGGGCGGAAATCCTGACAACCCTGATCGAAATGGGCGCCGGCGAGCATGATTGCAGCTCGCTGCGTCAGTAGCGAAGGAGTAAATCATGAGCGCCGCGAAACCGGGGGTCGATCCGAAATTGCTGGAACTGCTGGTCTGCCCGCTGACCAAGGGCGTCCTGCGCTACGACGCCAAACGCGACGAATTGATCAGCGACCAGGCCCAGCTTGCCTATCCCATCCGGGACGGGGTCCCGATCATGCTGGTCGACGAGGCCCGCAATCTTGATGAGGAATAGATAACGGATGAACGCGACCGAAAACGGTTTCAGCGTGGCCCACTGGCCGACCGAAATCCGGCTCAAGAAAGACGAGAAGATCCTGGAAGTCGATTTCGATGACGGCAGTTCGTTCAGCCTGCCGGCGGAACTGCTGCGCGTGGAAAGTCCCTCGGCCGAAGTCCAGGGCCATAATCCCAGCCAGAAACAGACGCTTTCCGGCCGCCGCCATGTCGGCATCATGGGGCTTGAACCGGTCGGCAATTACGCGGTCCGTATCAAATTCGACGATTTGCACCACACCGCCATTTTCACTTGGGACTACCTGTATCAGCTGGGCCAGAATAAAGACCAGGCCTGGGCCGGCTATCTGGCCGCGCTCGAGGAAAAAGGGCTAAGCCGGGACCCCTGAGCTATCAGCCGTCAGCTTTCAGCCCGCGTTTGCCTCTGCTGGTGGCTGACAGCTGATAGCTGATGGCTTTTACAGGGTTTCGCCCTTGACCAGCCGGGGCAGATCTCCGACCGCGCCCATGGCGTGGCGCATCAGGAATTTCTTGAGCGGCGGCAGCCGGTCGACGGCGGCGATGCCCAGGTCGCGGGCCAGCCGCAGCGGCGGGATATCATTGGAAAACAACCGGTTCAACCCGTCGGTCACGCCGGCCAGCAAGACCGTGTCGAAACGCCGCCAGCGCTCGTAACGGCCCAGCACATCCCGGCCGCCGATATCGAGCCCCAGCCGCCGCGCATCGATGATCGACTCGGCCAGCGCAGCGACATCCCTTAGGCCCAGATTCAACCCCTGCCCCGCTATCGGGT
>CAXMQC010000191.1:0-5551 GCA_964195285.1 Akkermansiaceae bacterium | reverse complement strand
CTCGGATTGGCGGCTTGGGTAGGGCGCGTTGGCGATATCCCTGATCGCCGACCGAACCGGATTGCCGGTCAGCAGGCTCTTGCCGCGTTGCTTCCGGCCGACCACGATATCCGGATCGAAAGACGTCGCGATACGGTCGACTCTTGATGCCAGCAAGCGGTTGGCCCGGCCGAGAACGGCATTCTGTTCGTGGACCAGGGTCGGAATTCGGGCACCCGTCGCGGCCCACATGGTCGGAACCGACGGATAACCGCCAAATCCAACCGCGGCGGACGGCGCAAGGCGGCGCAGGATCCCACGCGCCTGGAAAAATCCGAGGCCGAGCTGCGTGAGACCCTTAAGCTTGTTCCACGCACCGCCGCCAATCCGCGCCGCTTTGATCCGATAGGCTTCCAGCCCCGCAACCTCGCCACCAAAGGCGGTGCCGCGGCTATCGGTCAACAGGGCGATGCGCCATCCCCGCGCGGAAAGGGCTTCGGCAAGCGCCTGGGCCGGGAAGACGTGTCCCCCGGTGCCACCGGCTGCCAAGACGATTGGACCCCGTGCCATCATCACACCGGCTCCTGACCGACGCGTCGCCGTGTGAGCGCGAGCAACATGCCGATACAGAGCGCGATGGCCACCAGCGATGATCCGCCATAGCTGATGAACGGCAATGTCATGCCCTTGGTTGGCATGAGCCGCAACGTCGATCCCATATTGATTAGCGCCTGAAGACCAAACTGGACCAGCAGGCCGGTGGCGGCCAGCAGGACGAAAAGATTGGATTCCTTGATGATCTGGCCAAAGCCGTGCAGCACCACGAAGGCGAAAAGCCCAACCAGGATGAGACAGGCCACCAGGCCAAACTCCTCGCCGGCGACGGCAAAAACAAAATCCGTATGCGCATCGGGCAGGACCGACTTAACGGAACCTTCGCCGGGTCCGCGGCCAAAAGCCCCGCCCTTGGTGAACGCCTCCATCGAACGGGTGATCTGGTAGCTGTCGCCCGATGCAGGGTCGATGAACCGGTCGATCCGGCTGGCGACATGGGGAAACAGGAAATAGGCCCCCACGGCCGCGCCGACCCCCGCTGCAACGAACAGACCGACGCCCATCAGCGGCAGGCCGGCCAGGAAAAATTGCGTGAACCAGACCGCCGACACGATGACCGTCATGCCGACATCGGGCTGCATCAGCAAAAGTGCGGTGACTAGTCCATAGAGAAGGATAGACGCGTTGCGGCCGGAATGGCGACCATCTTCGCTGCGCATGGCGAATAGCCAGGCGGCGATCACGGCGAAACAGGGTTTGACGAATTCAGAGGGCTGCACCGTAATGCCAAAGATAGAAATCCAGCGCTGCGCGCCCTTGATTTCCGGCCCAAGGGTCAAGGTGGCGATGACCGCCAGTATTCCCAAGCTAAAAATCACCGCGGACAATCGTCTGACGCCACGGGGAGACAGCAGGGAAACGCCGACCAACAGCATGATGGCAATCGGCAGGAAGAATAATTGCCGTCGCACGAAATGGTATGAATCGATACCCAACCGATCTGCGACAGGTGGGCTGGCCGCCAAACCGAGTATGGCGCCAAAGACAATCAGCAGGGCGATGGCGGCGACTGTCCAGCGATCGATTGTCCACCACCAGCGCGCCAAAACGGACGTATCCGTACGATCGAAGGAAATCATGAAATCTCCTCCGCTGCGCGATTCCGGATCAAGGCCCGGAACGCATCGCCGCGAGCCTCGAAATTCTTCCATTGATCGAAGGATGCGCAGGCGGGCGACAACAGGACCACCGAATTTTCGCTATCGGCGTCTTGCGCCATGCCATGCGCGGCGCTTAGCGCCGACGCCAGATCGCCGGATCGGGTGTAGGGAACGAACCCTTCAAGGGCTGTCGCAAAAGCGTCTTCAGAATCTCCGATCAGGAAAGCGTGGCGGATATTGGAAGCATAAGGTGTGATGGCGTCCAATGCGTCATCTTTAGCCTGTCCACCGGCGATCCAGTAAATCGCGTCATAGCTGGCGATCGCCCGCGAAGCAGCCTCGACATTGGTGGCTTTGCTGTCGTTGATATAGCGGACCTTGCCAATGGTGGCGACCAGCTCCGCCCGATGGGGCAGACCCCGAAATTTAGCCAAGGCATTGGCAATAATGTCGGACGGCACGCCAAGAGAGCGGGCGGCGGCATAGGCGGCGGCGGCGTTTTGCCAATTGTGGCTACCGGGCAGGGTGGCGATCGCAGATAACTCACATACCGGCCGCGCGTTGCCATCGATGGCGTCGAACAGCGTGCCGTTCGTGACATAGACGCCGGATTCCAGGATCCGGTCGCCGGAGACGGAAATGACCGTCCATTGGCCTAGCTGGGCAATTTCATCCCGCACCGCGCGGCTTAACCGGTCGTCCACGCCGATAATGGCGGTCCGGGCGGCTTTGTCGCCTTCCCGTTCGCGGAAAATGCGCCGTTTTGCCGCGACGTAGCCGTCCATATCGCCATGCCGGTCAAGGTGGTCGGGCGACAGGTTAAGCAGAACCGCGATGTCAAATGTCGCACGTACGGTAAGATCGAGCTGATAAGACGAAAGCTCCAAAACCATCAGCCCACCCGGTTCCGGCGGCTCGAAATCCAGCGCCGGCGGACCAAGGTTGCCGCCGATCTGGGGCGCCAGCCCGGCTTGCTCCAGGATGTGGCCCAGCAGGGCGGTCGTCGTCGATTTGCCGTTGGTACCGGTGATGCCGATGAAACGCGCCTGCGGGCAGGCTTCGACCAGCAATTCGATATCGCCGATGATCGGCCGGTGGGCGGCCCGCGCCTGCCCGACAATGGCGTGCGGCTTATGGGTCAGGGGAATGCCAGGCGCCAGGACCAAAGCATCCAGCTGATCGAACGCCATGTCCGACGGAGGGGTCAGCCGAATGCCCAGATCGGATGCCGCGTGCCGCTGATCGCTGTTATCGTCCCATGCCTCGATTTCGGCGCCACTGGCGGCGAGTGCGCGCGCCGTGGCGAGGCCCGAGGCGCCAAGGCCAAAAACGGCGAGATGTTGATCTCTGCGGCTATGGATATTGATCACCGTGTCGTCACCGCAGTTTCAGGGTCGAGAGGCCGACCAGCGCGAGAATCATGGCGATGATCCAGAACCGGATAACGATGGTCGGTTCTTTCCAGCCCTTTTTTTCGAAATGATGATGCAACGGCGCCATGCGAAAGACGCGACGGCCGGTCATCTTGAACGAAGCCACCTGGACGATCACCGAAACGGTTTCCAGCACGAAAAGGCCGCCGATGATGGCCAGCACCAGCTCATGCTTGGTGATGACGCTGACCGCACCAAGCGCGCCACCGACCGATAACGATCCGGTATCGCCCATGAAAACCATGGCGGGCGGCGCGTTAAACCAGAGAAACCCAAGACTTGCGCCGACCAGCGCCCCGCAAAAAACGGTCAGCTCGCCGGCGCCGGGAATGCCGTGGATCTGCAAATAGCCGGCGAAGACCGAGTTACCCACGAGATAGGCGATCAACGCCAAACACGCCGCGACGATCATGGCCGGTACGATGGCCAGCCCGTCGAGACCGTCCGTCAAATTGACCGCGTTCGAGGCGCCGACGATGACCAGGGCGGCGAACGGGATAAAGAACCAGCCAAGATCGATCAGGACGTTTTTCAGAAACGGAATGGCCAGGCTCGAGGCCATCGGGTCCTGCGAGATCCCCAGGATCCACCACCCGATCAGGCAGGCAATGATGATTTCCGCAACGATCTTGATCCTTCCGGACAGGCCGTCGGATGATTTGCGATAGAGCTTGAGATAATCGTCGAGAAAGCCGATGCCGCCGAAACCCAGCGTCACCAGCAAAACCGCCCAGACATAGCGGTTGGACAAATCGGCCCACAACAGGGTCGCCACTGACAAAGCGATCAGGATCAGGAACCCACCCATGGTCGGGGTTCCCTTCTTGGTCAGCGGGTGGCCTTCCGGACCGTCATCGCGGATGGGTTGGCCTTCGGCCTGCTGGCTCCGGAGCAGTCGGATCATGGGCGAGCCAAGCATAAAACTGATGACCAGAGCGGTGAGGACGGCGCCGCCCGTACGGAATGTCAGATAGCGGAAAAGGTTGAATGCACTGACGTCATCGGCGAGAGGGAATAACAAGTGATACAGCATTAACCGATGCCTCTTACCGCTGCGCTGTCGCGCTGGTCGTGGCGAGACCAAGCAGGGACTCAACGACTGTTTTCATGCTGGTCGCCAGCGACCCCTTGACGACGATCACATCGCCGGGCCGGACGATCTTTTGGACTTGCCGTGCCAGGGAACCGGAATCCTCCGCATAGGCGCCGAGATTTTTTGCCGGCAGTTTTTCGACCATGGCGGCCATGTCTGGCCCGCAGGCGCAGGTGAGGTCGATGTTGTTCGACAAAAGCTGTTCCGCGACGGTTCTATGGAAGTCGACCGATCGTTGCCCGAGTTCGCGCATGTCGCCGAGTATGGCGATCCGCCGGCCGCCCGGTCCGGGTGCGGCGCCGCCCAAAGTTTCGATGGCGGCTTTCATGGATGCCGGATTTGCATTGTAGCTTTCATCGATCAGGGTCACGTTTCCGTTCTCCATCGCGATGCTGTGCCTTTGACCGCGCCCGGCGCCAGGGTTCATGTCCTGCAGGCTCTGCGCCGCCATGGCGACATCGGCGTCGACTGCCGAGACCGCCGCCAGCATGGCAAGGCTATTCATCGCCAGATGTTTTCCCGGCGCCCCGGTCCGATAATCGATTGACTGACCACGGATATCCGCCCTGACCGTGGCGCCGTCCGCGTCACCGACATAAGAGATCAGGCGCACATTGGATTCCTTGTGTTCGCCGAAGGCCAGAATTTGATCGATTCCGCTGGCCCGCGCCGCCGCCGCCAGCCGGTCGTACAGGGGGTTGTCGCGATTGAGCACCGCGGTTCCCCCTTCCATACCCAGGAATATTTCCGCCTTGGCATCGGCGATCGCTTCTATGGATTCGAAAAATTCTATATGGGCCGCTTCCACAGTGGTGATAACGGCCACGTGCGGCCGGATCATCCGTGAGAGGGGCGCGATCTCGCCGGAATGGTTCATGCCGACCTCGAAAATTCCGAAGTCTCCGTCCGCCGGCATCCGCGCCAGAGATAACGGCACACCCCAATGGTTGTTGAAACTCTTGACGCTGGCGCTGGTCGCGCCCTGTTGCGCCAATGCGGAGTGCAACGAATCTTTAGTACCGGTTTTGCCGACACTGCCGGTTACCGCGATGATGCGTGCGGTGGTCCGGGTGCGGGCCGACACGGCAAGGGCGCGCAACGCGTCCATGGTATTGGCGACGACCAGCAGCGGCGCCACCTTAGGCAGGCCGTCGGGGTGGCGGCTGATGATCGCGGCGGCGGCGCCGGCTTCCATGGCGCCGGAAACGAAATCATGCCCGTCGAAATTGGGCCCGTCGATGGCGACAAACAGATCGCCTTTTTCAACGGCGCGGCTATCGATGGACACGCCATGTGCTTCCCACCCGGTGGTCGTGCGACCTCCCGTGATG
>CAXMQC010000190.1:0-3632 GCA_964195285.1 Akkermansiaceae bacterium | reverse complement strand
CGCGCCGTGCAGATCGTTTTTCAACACCCGGACGCATCACTGAACCCGCGCCAGAGGGTGCGGGAAATTCTGTCGCGCCCGCTGAAGCTCTACGAAATCGTCCCGCCGAACCAGCGGTCCGCGCGGATCGCAGAACTTCTGGAAAAGGTCCGCCTGCCCACCGAGTTCGCCGACCGCTACCCGCACCAGCTTTCGGGTGGTGAGAAGCAGCGGGTCGCGATTGCACGGGCCTTTGCTGCAGAACCCGAGCTGGTAATCTGCGATGAGATCACGGCGGCGCTCGATGTTTCAGTTCAGGCCTCGGTCGCCGAACTGTTGGTGAGCCTGCAGCGGCAGACCCGCACCGCCTGCCTTTTCATCACCCACGATCTGAACCTCGTTCGGCAGCTGGCGCACCGGATCTGCGTGATGCAGCGCGGCAAACTGGTGGATGTCTTCGACCGCGACGACGCCGAGGCGCCCGACCGAAATCCCTATACCCACGCCTTGCTGGAGGCGGTGCCGCCGCCGGCCAGCGAAGCTGTCTGATACGGAGACCGTCTGATGACCGATTCCCTTTCCCTCGCCCGGGCAATCGACGAAAAGGCCTGCCTCAACACGCTGTCTGAAATGGTCCAGCATAAGAGCCACTCGGAAACACCGGGTGAGCGTGCACTTGCCGAACGGATGGTCGAGATCATGTCAGATATGGGGCTTGAGGCCGCTCTCCAGCCGGTCCCTGGCGGCCGATTCAACGCCATCGGCATCTGGCGCGGCACCGGTGGGGGAAAGAGCCTGCTGTTCAATGGCCACCTCGACACCAATCCGGTCGGCGAAGGCTGGACAGTCGATCCCTGGGGCGGGCTGGTCGATGACAAGTTCATCTACGGCATCGGCGTGTCAAACATGAAGGCGGGCGATGCGTCGTCGCTGTGCGCGGTGCGGACGCTAATCGAGAACGAAAGTCGGCTGAAAGGTGACGTGATTTTGACCTATGTGGTGGGCGAATTGCAGGGCGGGGTCGGCACATATGCAGCCGTGCAGGCCGGTACGCGGGCGGATTATTTCATCGATTCCGAGCCCACGGATCTGCAGGCGCTCACCATGCACGCAGAGGCGTTCATGTTCACCATTGAATTGACCGGCATTACCCGCCACATGTCCAAGCGCGAAGAGGCTGTTGACGCCATTCGCGTCGCCTGTGACCTGGTTCCCCGGCTGACCGATATGACCTTCTCGGACGCACCCACAGAAGAGCATCGCAGTATCAATCGCGTTCACGTCGGAACGATCCGGGGCGCGTTGGGCAAGGAATTCCACGAGTGGCGCCCGCCTCAGGTTGCCGATTTTTTGCGTTTGACGGGATCGGGGCGGATCGGTCCGGGTCAAACCCAAAAAAACGCCCAGGCCGACTTCCGCAAGGTTTTGGACCGCCTTGAGGCCGATTGGCCAGGGCTAAAAGCAGAGTTCCGGATCGAAGCCGTCACCGGAAATTCCTATATGCCGGCTTTCGAGGTGCCAAAAGACGCCCGCATCGTGACGGCGCTCAACGCCGCCTATGAAGCGATCCGGGGGAAACCCCAGCCCACGGGCGCGATAACGCCGCCGGGTTTCTATGGCACCGACGCGGGCCACCTATATGCGCACGCCGGAATGGAGGGAGTCGTATGTGGCCCCGGCGGGCGCTACAATACAATGCCGGACGAACGGGTGGATATTCCCGACTATCTCGACATGGTGCGTATCTACCTGATGACCATGTGCGACATTTGCGAGCTGCAATGACCGCCCGGGCCTTTCAGGAGATCGCGGCAACGACCCGCGGCGGGCGCGCGGTGTCACTGCGCTTTCCGCCCGAGGAACATGCCGCCCGCCTGGCTGCCACACGGGCCGAACTGGCCCGCCGTGGTCTCGATGCGCTGCTCGTGTTTGCCCAGGAGAGCCACTATTACCTGACAGGCTATGACACCTCGGGCTACGTATTCTTTCAGGTCGGTATCATCACCGCCGATGACAGCCCTACGGTGCTCCTGACCCGGCGCCCGGACCTGCGACAGGCCGAGGTGGCGTCGCTCTACGACGACATTCGCATTTGGCTGAATGCCGAAGATGCAAATCCGGCGGAAGACCTGTGCGCGATCCTCGATGAAATTGGCCTGCGCGGCGGTCGCGTAGGCGTCGAATTTGCGACTTACGGGCTAACCGCGGCCAACGGGCGGGCAATCGAGGCCGCTCTTGAACAATTCAGCACACTAGAAGATGCCTCGGATATTGTCCGCCGCCAACGGCTGGTAAAATCCGAAGCCGAACTGAAAATGGTTCGCGAGGCCGGGCGGCTGGCCGACGCGGCGCTTCAGGCGGCTGTAGATGCTGCCGTGCCGGACGCCACGGAAAGCACACTGAGTGCCGCCGCTTTGACCGCGATGCTGAACGGTGGCGGCGAAGTGCCATCGGGCGGCCCGCTGGTGAACTCTGGCCCTCGCGCGCTTTTCGGACGCGGTATCGGAGGCGCCCGCCGCATCGAGAACAATGACCAGGTGCTAATCGAACTGGCGGGCTCCTACTGCCGATATCATGTTTGCGTGGAATCCACAGTGGCGGTGGGAAAGCCAGACCCCCGCCAAGCCGAGATGATGGCGGTGGCGGCGGATGCTCTGGAGCAGATTAAAGAAGCCGCCGGTCCCGGCACGGCGCTTGGTGCGCTCGACGACATTCACCGGCGCGTTCTCGACAAGGCTGGATTCGCCAAAGAGCGATTTGCCGCCTGCGGCTACGCCCTAGGTTGCACGTTCAAACCAACGTGGATGGATGTGCCGCCCATGATATATACCGGCAATCCGCTAATCATGGAATCTGGCATGGTATTCTTCGTCCACATCATGATCCCGGATACGCGCACAGGCATCGTGGCAGGGATCGGTCAAACATTTGCCATCCGCGATCAGGGTCCGGTCGAGGTGTTCAGCCGCGTGCCCACCGAACTGTTTCAACGCTGAGTCCAACACGTGGGGAATCACTGAAATGCCATTGCTTGATGAAAGTGCCAGAGGTGTCTTCGTCATATCGACGACGCCCTTCACAGACAACGGATGCATTGATCTCGACAGCCTGGATCGGGCAACGGATTTTTATTTCGATAGAGGCGCTGACGGGATCACCATTCTGGGCATGATGCGGGAAGCGTCGAAGCTTACCATGGCCGAATCCCGGGACGTGTCGGCAAGGGCCATCGCGCGCGCCGGTGATCGACCGGTGATCGTCGGATGCTCGGCGCCGGGGCTGGCCGCGATCAGTGAGCTTGGAAAGGCGTCGATGGATCAGGGAGCCGCCGGCGTCATGGTTGCCCCGCCCGGAACGCTGAATACCGACAGCCAGATCGTCGGCTACTATCACGACGTGGCAGAGGCTCTCGGACCGGGCGTGCCGATCGTGTTGCAGGATTTCCCACTGGCCACGAGCGTTCATTTAGCCCCAGAAGTCATTGGCCGGATCGTCACGAACATCCCCAATATGGTGATGCTGAAACATGAAGACTGGCCGGGTATTTCCAAATTCAGCTCGATCCGAGAGGCGGAACGCGAAGGTCAGCGCCGGATTTCCAATTCGAGTTGGTGAATGCGACGACTGGCCAGCATCAGTAGACACTGGAGGTA
>CAXMQC010000189.1:0-6697 GCA_964195285.1 Akkermansiaceae bacterium | reverse complement strand
CTCCGTCGACGGCGTTTTGGCGCCGCCGTCCAACGACGATTTCCGTGAGGCCATGAGCCGTTTCGCCTCGGGCGTGACGGTGGTTACGGCGGCGGGTCGCGATGGCCCAGCCGGATTGACCGCCAATGCCTTTTCCTCGGTATCAAAGGATCCGCCGCTGGCGCTGGTCTGCATCGACAAGCGCTCGCGGTCCGGCCTGGCGGTCCAGGCGGCCGGGCGCTTCGCGGTCCATGTCCTGGGCGACGATCAGCAGGCAATCGCGCGGGCTTTCGCGCGGCCTGGCGACGAAGGTTTCGGCCTGGCCGGCTGGCGGACCGCGGCCTGCGGGACGCCGCTGCTGGACCAATTCCTGGCCCGGCTGACCTGCATCGCCCACGCGATCCATGACGGCGGCGACCATCTGATCGTCGTCGGCCGGATCGAGCGGATCGATCTCGGCGCCGGCGGCGACGCACCGCTGACCTATTTCCGGGGCCGCCTTGGCGCGCTGTCCCCGACCGCAACGAACTGACAAGCAGACTCGAGGAGCAGGACCATGAAATTCGGATATTTCGCCAATCAGAACAATCGCCGCCTGGAAAAACCCTTCCGCCAGGTCGTCGAGGAAACCCGTGACCTCGCCCGCTATCTGGACCGGCAGGACTGGGAGTCGATCTGGTTCACCGAACATCATTTCGGCCATGAGGGCTACGAGGTCTGCCCCAACCCGCTGATGATGAGCTGCGATGTCGCGGCCCATACCGATCGCATCCGCATCGGCCAGGCGGCGAACATCATCACCTTCTGGAATCCGATCCGCGTGGCCGAGGATATCGCCATGCTGGACCATATGAACAACGGCCGCACCGAGGTCGCGGTCGGCCGCGGCATATACGGGCGCGAGGCGCTGCAGCTCAACAAGGCCGCCGACGTCGCCAATCCAGCGCAGAATTACAAGATATTCGAGGAATCGCTGGAGGTCATGCGGCGCGCCTGGTCGCAGGATTTCTTCGACTTCGAGGGTGAGTTCTACAGCTACCCCGATCCGGGCTACACCTGGGACCATGCGATGAGCCCGCCCTCGCCGGACTTTCTGGACCCCGAGACCAGGGAGCTGCGCAAGTTGTCGCTGGTGCCACGCACCCTGCAGCAGCCGACGCCGCCGCTGTGGCAGGTCGTCGATGGCCCCGGCTCGATCAAGTTCGCGGCCCAGAACGACATGCAGGCGATGATGTGGATTCCGCCGACCGACTCGCTGGTATGGCGCTTCGAGATGTACCGCGAGGAGGCTTCGAAGGCGCGCGGCCGCGAACTGGCGCTGGGCGAAGGCATCGCGCTGGTCCGCGACATGTTCTGCGCCGAGACCATGGACGAGGCGGAACGGCTCGGCGGCGATGGCATTCTCGACTATCTGCGCTGGGTCTGCCACTGGCGGGGACTGGGCAATCACACCTATCCCGGCGAGGAACTGCCGAAAACCGCGGGCAAGCTCGACCTGCTGAGCTATGACTGGCTGCATCCGCGTAACCTGCTGTTCGGCACACCCGACCATATCGCCAGGAAAATCGAGGAAATGATCGAGAAACTCAATCTGCAAACCCTGCTGGTCTGGTCGAGCTTCCCCGGCGTGGAACACGAAGTGGCGATGCGTTCGGTCAAGCTGTTCACCGAAGAGGTAATGCCGCGCTTCAAGGGCAAGGTGCAGGTCCGGGCCGCGGAGTAACCGCATGATCGATACGATCTCGGGCTGGGGGCCGCCCGGCTTCGTCCCCGAGCGCACCTATGGCCAGTTGCGCGACCGGGTACAGGCCGGGACGCGCTTCGACATCGACGGCGCCGGGCCGGCCGTGATGTTGATCCATGGCGTGGGGCTGGACCTGACGATGTGGGATGATGTGGCGGCCCGGCTGGCGCGGGACTTCACGGTGATCCGTTACGACATGCTGGGCCACGGCGGCAGCGCCAAGGTAAATGAGCCGATGACGCTTGGCTCGTTCGTGCGGCAGCTGGAAGACTTCGCCGACTACCTGCGGCTCGACCGCTTCGCGCTGGTCGGGTTTTCGATGGGCGCGATGGTGGCACAGGGCTACGCGCTGGCCCATCCCGGGCGGCTGGCCGCGCTGGCCTTGCTGAACAGCGTGCATGACCGCACGCCCGAACAGCGGAGCGCCGTGCAGGCCCGTCTGGTGACCGCCGAGGCCGAGGGACCGCAAGCGATCATCGGCGCGGCAATCGAGCGCTGGTTCTCGCCCGCTTTCCGGCAAACCCGGCCAGAGGTCATCGCCACCATCCGCGAGCGGCTGGAAGGCAACGACCGGCACGGCTTCCTGAACGCCTACCGGGTCTTCGCCGAGGCCGACCAGGCGCTCGGCGATCGCATCGGCGAGATCGCCTGCCGAACCCTCGTGGCGACCGGTGAAAACGACACGAGTTCGACACCGGAAATGAGCCGGCGGCTGGCGGCCGCATTACCGGGCGGGCGGGCCACGATCCTGCCCGGCCTGGCCCATATGGCCCCGGTCGAGGACGGCGCCGCGGTCGCCGGATTGTTAATTCATTTTCTCACAAAATAGGCAACAAGACCCTGTCAGTGAACAAGAATCACAAATATAAACTTTATATCGACGGCGCCTTTCGCGACGCCACCGACGGCGCGACATTCGTGTCGATCAATCCTGCGACCGAGGAACCATGGGCGGTGATGCCGGCCGCCGGCGAGGCCGACGTCGACCGCGCGGTCGATACCGCAAGCCGGGCCCTGTGGGACGGCCCCTGGGCGGCCCTGACCGCGACCCGGCGTGGCGAAATGCTGCACCGGTTGGGTGACCTGCTGGTCGAACGCGCCGGCGAGTTCGCCGAAATCGAGACCCGCGATACCGGCAAGATCATCCGCGAGACTGCCGGACAGACCGCCTATATGGCCGGCTTCTATCATTATTACGGCGGCCTGGCGGACAAGCTCGAAGGATCGACCCTGCCGATCGACAAGCCCGACATGATGGTGCTGACCCTGCGCGAGCCGATCGGCGTGGTGGCCGGCGTGGTGCCGTGGAATTCGCAATTATTCCTGTCGGCGACCAAGCTGGCGCCGGCGTTGGCGGCGGGCAACACGATCGTCCTGAAGGCATCCGAGGAGGCCCCGGCGCCGTTGCTGAAATTTGCCGAGCTGGTGGATGAGGCCGGCCTTCCGCCCGGTGTCGTCAACATCGTCACCGGATTCGGCGAACCCTGCGGCCGTCGCCTGACCTCACACCCCGACGTGGCGCGCGAACTCGGCCGTCTGCTCGGGCAGGCAGGGTTTGATGTGGTTCAACGCGGGGTTCACACCATTTGGAATCAAAAGTTCGACTCGGAGAATTTCGGCTGGCACGTGGCCCGGGCGATGTCGGTTTACGCGGCGAAACAAGGGGTCATCGCCAAGGACAAAGGCAAGGCCTGGATCGCCGGCTTTCGGGACCTGGATGCCGATAATGCCTTCTTTTTCAGTATGAACCGATATCTGTTCCTGGCCGAAAAACATTCCGCGGATACATTGGATATCTGACAAACGGGGAAGATTTTTCCTTGCCGAACGGTCTAATTTCATTGAAGATTTACCCATGAAAAAGCAAATCACGATATTCGCGGCAATCGCGGCGCTCGCCATACTCTCTGGCTGCGCCGACACGGGATCATCGAACAAGGCCAATGCGGAGAAGGCGCGACAGGATGCGATCTCCGGAGTGGCTATCGCGACGGACGGCGACACGATCCTGATCAATAACAAAAATTTGGACCTTTGGGGCATCGAGGCGCCCAATCTCGATAACAGCGATGGCTGGTTTTCCCGCGCCGCCCTCGACAGGTTGATCGGCGAGAACGGCAAGCTCGTCTGCATCATCAAGGTCAAACGGCTCAGACGGCGCGACCTGGCGATATGTTCCAACAACAGGGTCGGCGATGTCGGCCGCGCCATGCTGCAAAACGGCTGGGCGATCGTGAACCGGACGGACAAGAAAAGCCAGGATGTGGACGCCGCGCTGGCCGGCGTCTACCACCGCACGGAAAACCGGTCCCGCGAATCCCGCGTCGGGCTCTGGGCAAAATTTCCCAGTCGCTAGACCGCATTCTTCCGCGCCAGCGGCGCGTCCTTACATTACGCCAACAATTCCTTGGTCTTGAGAAAACGGATATCGGGGAAGTCCTTGGCGGTGCGCTCAAGATGCCAGCCATTGCGGGCCAGGAACACCGGGGAGCCGTCATGGTCGTCGGCCAACGCCGCGCCATTGGCGTCGGCGAATTTCTTCATCGCCTGACCGTCGTCGGCCTCGACCCAGCGCGCAGTATATAGTTCGGTCTGCTCGAAGCGCACGGGGACTTCGTATTCCGTGCGAATGCGGTCGGCCAGCACGTCGAACTGCAGCGGCCCGACCACGCCGACGATCCAGTCCGACCCCAGCCGCGTGCGGAAGGCTTGGGCGGCGCCCTCCTCGGCGAGCTGGGTCAGCGCCCGGCCGAGATGCTTGGCCCGCATCGGGTCTTCCGGGCGGACGCGCTGAAGCAATTCAGGGGCAAAGGCGGGGATGCCGGTGAAATGGATTTCCTCGCCCTCGGTCAGCGCGTCGCCGATGCGCAGATTGCCGTGGTTGGGCAGGCCGACGATATCACCGGCATGGGCCTCCTCGGCCAATTCGCGGTCACGCGCCAGGAATAGCACCGGGGCGCTCATCGCGATGTTTTTGCCGCTGCGCACATGTTTCAGCTTCATGCCGCGCTTGAAGTGCCCGGAGGCCAGCCGCATGAAAGCAATGCGGTCGCGATGCTTGGGGTCCATATTGGCCTGGATCTTGAAGACGAACCCGGCGACCTTGTTTTCCGCCGGATCGATGGTGCGCTCCACGGCCGGCTGCGGGCGCGGTGGCGGCGCCATGTCAACCAGTCCCTGCAACAACTCGCCGACGCCGAAATTATTGATCGCGCTGCCGAAGAAAATCGGCGTCATATTGCCTTCACGGTAAGCCTGCATGTCGAATTTCGGCATCAGGCCGCGCGCCATTTCCACCTCTTCGCGCAATTCGGCGACGGCGTAATCGGGCAACAGCTTGTCCAGCTTCGGGTCGTCCAGCCCCTCGCATCGCTCGGTCTCCTCCGGGCGCCCCTCCTTGGCACGCGACAGCAGCGCCAGCCGGTCGTGCAACAGGTCGTAGGAGCCCAGGAAATTGCGGCCCATGCCGATCGGCCAACTTCCCGGCGTCACCTCCAGCGCCAGGGTCTGCTCGACCTCGTCGATCAACTCGAAGGATTCGCGGCTCTCGCGGTCCAGTTTGTTGACAAAGGTGATGATCGGCATATCACGCAGCCGGCAGACTTCGAACAATTTCCGGGTCTGGGCCTCGATGCCCTTTGCCGCATCGATCACCATGACAGCGGAATCGACAGCCGTCAGCGTGCGGTAGGTATCCTCGGAGAAATCCTCATGGCCCGGCGTATCAAGCAGGTTGAAGGTGCAGCCCTGATACTCGTAGGTCATCACCGACGAGGCGACCGAGATGCCCCGTTCGCGCTCCACCTTCATCCAGTCGGAATGGGCGCGGCGCTGTTCACCACGCGCCTTGACCGCACCGGCCATCTGGATCGCGCCGCCGAACAACAGCAGCTTTTCCGTCAGCGTCGTCTTCCCCGCGTCTGGGTGCGAAATAATCGCAAAGGTGCGGCGGCGCGCGACAACGTCATTCTGGGTCGCCATGGTCGAGTGAACTCTCCAACAATAAAACAGCGCCCCATGCTGAGGGCGCGGCATGGGCAGGATATGGGGCAAAGAGCGGCAAAACGCAAGGGCTACGCCGCCCCCTACTCCGGCCGGCCGTCGTCCTTTTCGAAGGCCGCCGCGATGGCGGCGCCGAGCGCGCTGGCCATGCCGACGAGGCCGCCCTGGGCGGTCTCACCGCCACCGGCATACCAGTCGTAATCAATCGGGTCGGGGATCGCGCGTTTCAAAAGCGCCGAGAAGCGGTCCGACCAGGCCAGCTCAAGATCCATCGCCAGCGCATAGGGCAGATGCGTGGCGTAGAGATGCTCGGACATATCAGGCGCGTCGGCCAGCTTCATGCGATCATGTTCGGCGGTGGCCAGGAACATCCGGAATCCGGCGATCTCGTCGAGCAGCACGCGACCCAGCGCCGTCGGCGCCTTCATCAGCGTCAAAAACAGGATATTCAGGATTACGATCAGCAGGGCCGCGCCCCCCGCCATCATCAATTCGACATTCTGCAGGGCTGCATCCCTGTAGGACATGGCGGCCACCATGAAAGCGCCGCCGCTGATCATCACGCCGGTCAGCGTCGCCCCGACATTGGTGGCGTAGACGGGGCCTTCCAGCTCGTCCTCAAGATGCTTGCGGAAGGCCTCCATCGCGACCCTGAGCCGGACGCCCTGCTTGCGGCCAATGACGATTTCCGGGGCGCCGCGGAACAGGGCGCTCATCAAATGGCGCTCGGCCGCCGTCAACAAGCTCGGTCCCATGCCGGTCCGCCGCAGGCCGTAGAGCCCGCGTTTGGTCCGAATGACCCGGACATGCCCGCGAACCGCCAGGCTGAGCAGTTCGGCGGCCATCGCCTTCTCGTCGAACCCCATGCCGACGATCTGGCGCAAGGTGGCGGGCGACAGCCCGTTGGGCGGATAAAATCGGGGGAAGGCGGTCCCGGCCAGGGGATCGCGCCCGTAGGCGCTCCAGATCAGC
>CAXMQC010000188.1:0-3822 GCA_964195285.1 Akkermansiaceae bacterium | reverse complement strand
AGCACGACCTGACCGACAATACGGTCCATATGGTCCTGGCCCGCACGCCGGGTGCGCCCGCGGGGGTAAAAGGCATCTCGCTGTTCATCGTGCCGAAAGTGATGGTTAATCCCGATGGCTCGCCGGGCGGGCGCAACGACTTGCGCTGCGTCTCGCTGGAGGAAAAACTCGGCATCCATGGCAGCCCCACCTGCGTCATGGCCTTCGGCGACAATGACGGTGCGGTGGGTTATCTGGTCGGCAAGGAAAACCAGGGCATGGAGTATATGTTCACGATGATGAACAATGCCCGGATCAGCATCGGGCTGGAAGGTGTGGCGATCGGCGAGCGCGCCTATCAACTGGCCCGCTACTACGCGCGCGAACGCGTCCAGGGCAAAACGGCCGGCAATGGCAACGGGGCGATCATAGGCCATCCCGATGTGCGGCGCATGCTGCTGATGATGCGCGCCCTGACCGAGGCCGCCCGAAGCGTCACTTACGATCTTGCCACCATGCTGGACATCTCGAAACGTCACAAGGAAGATAGCTGGCGCGACTACGCCGAGCGCCGCGTGGCCTTGCTGACGCCGGTCGTCAAGGCCTGGTGCACGGACATCGGGGTGGAAGTCGCCTCACTGGGTGTCCAGGTGCATGGCGGTATGGGTTATATCGAGGAATCGGGCGCCGCCCAGCATTACCGGGATGCCCGGATCGCACCGATCTACGAGGGCACGAACGGCATCCAGGCGCTGGATCTGGTCGCGCGAAAAGTGCTGCGTGACAATGGCGATGGGGCGCTGGAATATATCGACGAAGTACATTCGTTGATCAACGGCCTGAACCAACGCTCGGAAGAGGATTTGGTGGCCATCAGGCGGCAGCTGGCCGCCGCGGTGGACGCGCTGGACAACGCCACCCACTGGCTGCTGGACGCGGCGGAAACAAACCAGATCGATGCGCTGGCCGGAGCGACACCCTATTTAAGGCTGTTCGGGATCGTCGCCGGCGGCGCGATGCTGGCGCGCTCGGCCCTGCGCGCGACGGAATGTATCGAGGCCGGCAACGGCGACAGCGCGCACTTGGCCGACAAGCTGGTGGTCGCCCGGTTCTATGCGGAACAAGTTCTGCCACAGGCACGCGGTCTGGCAACCGCAATATCGGCCGGATCCGGTGCCATCATGGCACTGGCGGAAGATCGGTTCTAGAACCTTTAACGGCCTTCCGGCTCACGCGGCCGCGGCGGTCTTCTGGCCGTACCAGATTTCGCAAGAATCCGTCAGCTCGGCGCGGTCGACGCTGAAGGCCAGCGCAATGGCCGCCTGCATGGAGCGCGGCAGCACCACCTCGCCCCGCTCGATTCCATCGATCAGGGAAACATCGCCGACGCCCGCCTGTTCGGCAAGTTCGGCCTGGGTGATCTGCCAGTACTGACGCTGCCCGCGCAGCCACTCGCCTGCTTCACGGTAGCGCTCGGATGCGCCGTCATAATTGTTGTTCGCAACCATTGTCTCAGCCCTCCGCTTCGATCGTTCATGATTTATGGTGCAGTGCAACAATATCATGAGAAATTGTGCGGTGCAACATGCGATCTGCCTGTTATACCAAGGAGCGTTGATAAAGACCCATTTGACCGGTTTCCCTTGATCGCTCGTCAGGCGCGGTTCGCACCGTGGCGCGGGCGCCACAAGCGGAGCGCAACGCCGCGAGCGGGCAAGGAAAACCGGCCTCCGGTGGGGCTTCGCGGCCCGCCGGGTGCGTTGCGGCCCTTGACCGATGCGGGCTCGCGCTTCGAGCCGCGCCTGCCCGGGCGGGCCGTGAAGCCCCATCAAATGGGTCTTTATCAACGCTCCTTGGTATTATTTGCTTCAGGATTGAATGCGTATCAATCCGCCGTCGTCATCCAGCGCTTGCAACATCTCGGCCACACTCGTCCCGCTGCCGGGATGAATTTTTGCCGGCGCGATATCGGCCAGCGGCCTAAGCACGAAGGCGCGCTCGGCGAGGCGGGGATGGGGCACGGTGAGTTCGGGCAGGTCGACGATCTCGTCGCCGAAAAAGATGATGTCCAGGTCGATCGGCCGCGGACCATACCGTTCGCCGGATGTCCGGCCCAGATGCCTTTCAATACCCTTCAACAATGCCAAAAGCGCCAGTGCATCCAGGTCGGTTTCCGCCGACAGCGCCATATTGAGGAAGCGGGGTTGATCGGTAATATATTTCGGGTCGGTCTCATAGACCGGCGAGCGTTCGCGTATGGCAAGGTCGCGCCCCAGCGCCACGATCGCGGCCTCCAGGTTCGCCATGCGGTCGCCAAGGTTGCCGCCCAGCGCAAGATGAACCAGGGTCATGGGCCGTCGCCGGCCGGATTCGAATGCAGCATAGCGTCCATCATGCGCACGACCCGCACCATTTCCCTGGTATCGTGCACCCGCACAATATCGGCGCCCCGGACGACCGAGAGCGCAATCGTGGCGGCGGTGCCCTCGATACGCTGGTCCGGCGGTAAATCCAGCACCCGGCCGATGAATGATTTTCGGCTGGGTCCCGAAAGGATCGGGTAGCCGAGCGCCTTGAACTGGTCCAGATGGTTGATCAGCGCCATGTTCTGCTGGACCGTCTTGCCGAAGCCGATACCCGGATCCAGGACGATCTGGTCATTTTCGATACCGGCGGCCAGGGCGCCCTCGGCCAACGCCGCCATCTCACGCGATATGTCGGCCAGCAGATCATCGTAACTGGCGCCCAGATAGCTACCGCCCAGCTGGTCGACAATGACGTCGTTGGGACGGCTGCGATTATGCATCAGGATAACCGGCGCGCCACGATCCGCCGCGACGCGGCCCATTTCGGGATCGGCCCTTAGGCCCCAGACATCGTTGACGATATCCGCGCCGGCATCGAGGGCGGCGGCGGCGACTTCCGCCTTGAAGCTGTCTATGGAAACCGGCAAGTCTGGAAATTCGGCCGCCAGTGCCGAGATCACCGGCAGGACACGTTCTTTTTCCTCCCCGGCGCCGAGCGGCTCGGAGCCGGGCCGGGTGCTTTCGCCGCCGACATCGAGCATGTCGGCGCCCGCTTCGACGAAATCGCGGGCCTGGGCCATGGCACGATCGAGCGCGCCCTCTGCGTCGACGCGCAGACCGTCACCCGAAAAGGAATCGGGTGTTACATTCAGGATGCCCATGACATAGGTCCGCGAGCCCCAGTCGAACCGGTCGGCAAGGCGCATGGATTGGTGCTCCGCCGTTCGCTTCAATCAGCTGCACCTCATAGCAAAGCGCAAGCCGATGCAAGCCTGGTGGTGTAAATCAGACAAATCAGATTGTTGGAAGTTTGTAGCCCTCGAAGCGCTGGCGCAGCTGGCGCTTGGAGACCTTGCCGGTGGCGGTCAGCGGCATCTCATCGATAAAAACAATGTCGTCGGGCAGCCAGAATTTGGCGACCGCGCCGCGCAGGAATTCCAGGATCGACTCCTTGTCCGCCTCCTGACCTTCGGCGGGAACCACGACCAGCAGGGGCCGCTCGTCCCATTTGGGATGCGGAACGGCGATCGCCGCGGCGGCCTCGACGGCCGGATGCCCCGATGCCGCGTTTTCGAGACCGATGGAACTGATCCACTCACCACCGGATTTAATCAGATCCTTGGCACGGTCGGTAAGCTGCAGCGAGCCGTCCGCATCCATCACCGCGATGTCGCCGGTGCGAAACCAGCCGTCCCCGTCGAAGGCGTCCCTATCGGCCTCGGGATCATTGAAATAGCCGCCGATCACCGTATTGCCGCGCATGACGACCTCGCCTGCGGAAATTCCGTCACGGGGCACTTCACGCCCGCTATCATCG
>CAXMQC010000187.1:0-2690 GCA_964195285.1 Akkermansiaceae bacterium | reverse complement strand
GGGCCGGCCGGTCGGAAAATGGAATTCCTTCTCCGGGTGGCCGGCGACGTCGGTATACATATCCTTGACGGCGCGGATGATGAACTCACGATTGTCAGATAATATAGCGACCATTTTTTACTCCCGTTTCCCTGCCGCTGGCGCATTCGTTCAAGTTCTACGACCCGCGCTTGTCCGCATCATCGATGCTGAAGCTTTTCATCAATTTGGTGATCCGCTTCTGCACCGATTCCGGCAGGGCCTCGTCCTTGCTGTCGCGGACCCTGTCCTTTAGCACCCTTTCGAATTCGACACGCGAAAAGCAGCTTCTGCATTCGTCGATGTGCGTCTGAAAATCGCACGCCGTCGTCGCATCGATTTCTTCGTCCAGATAGTCGAAAATCTGGCGCATCACCGCGTCGCAATCGATCTCGCGAACGGTCTTGGGTTTCTCGCTATCGGTCATGGTTCGGATATCGCCTTCCTCGTCTCGGGCTCGGAGCCCAGTTCATCTGCATGTTGCCAAAGCTCTTTCTGCAGGCAGCCGCGCGCGCGCTTCAGCCTCGAACGGACCGTGCCGACCGGAATACCCAGCGTCTCGGCCGCGTCCTGATAGGAAAATCCCTCAACATCCACCAGCAGCACCACAAGCCTGAAATAATCGGGCAGACCATCAATTGCCGCCGCAATATCGGTGCGCAGTAGCTTGTTGACGAATTCCTGTTCCGGATTGCCCCACCATAACAGGAACGGTTGGTGCAGCCGCTCGAACAGCGAAAAATCCTCGTCGCCGTCATCGCCGCAAATCTGTGCGTCGATTGCGGGCGTCGTGCCGCGTTTTCGGTAGTCGCTGATATAGCTGTTGGTCAGGATGCGAAACAGCCAGGGCCGCACCTTGGCATGGTCCTTCAGGCTTTCCTGCGCCGCCCAGGCGCTGGCAACCGTTTCGGCCACCAGATCCTCGGCGTCCGACGGGTTGTGAGTCAGCCGCAGCGCCGTTCCGTAGAGACTGCCCATCTCCGCGGTAACGAGCTTCTCGAATACGGCATAACTGTCGCCCAAGCGCGCCATAATTCTTTCATTTCGTCAGCCTGCTACAAGTTTAGTGCAAGAGCGGACCACCGGCAAACCGCCGATCCTGAAAAAACCCCCTCTCGTCGGCCGGATCAGGCTTCCTTGACCGCCAGCAGGGATATGCTTTGCACGCCCCATTTGTCGGTGGCGCCCAGGGCGCTGTCCGAAATGAAGCCGTACTGGTCGTTTTCCTGTGTGGTGGTGACGGTCAGTCCGGCCGCCTCGATCGCCGCGCAGTAGTCGTCGATCTGCATGGCGCCGCCGATGCAGGCCGCCCACAAATCCGCGTTACAGGAAACCGTTTCCGGCAACTGGCTCTGCGTTACGATATCGGCGATGGCCAGCCGGCCACCCGGTTTCAGAACGCGGGCCACCTCACGGAACACCGCCGGCTTGTCGGGCGACAGGTTGATCACGCCGTTGCTGATAATGGTATCGACGGACGCATCCTCGACCGGCAGTTTCTCGATATAGCTCTTGCGGAATTCGACATTGGCAAAGCTGTCACGATCGCGCAGGGCGGAAGCCTTTTCCAACTGGGCGTCGGTCATGTCGATGCCGATCACCTTGCCCTCGCCACCAACCTTCAATGCGGCGACGAAGGCGTCGGTGCCCGAGCCGCTGCCCAAATCGACAACCGTTTCACCCGGATTCAGCATGGCCAGATGAAAATAGTAGCCGACACCGGCGAAGGAATCGATGGCTTCGGCCGGAATATTGTCCAGATCTTCCGTCAGATAGCCCAGCCGCTCGGTCAGCCCACGGCCCATCTCGAAGTGATATTCCTCATGCGGCTTTTCCGCGACCTTGGTGTACATGTCCTTGACCTGGGATTCGAGAGAATCGATGTCGACGTTCTGAAGTTTGTCCGCTAGGTCCGCAGTCATATTTTTGAGTCCTTTTTCCAGATGAGATCGGCCCGAAGACCGAACCAAATTCCCGTTTCCTACATGATGGTCCTGGCGCCGTCGGCCAGAAAGCCGATGGTGCCGGCCGCGCCGACGATCGACGCGCCCTCAATCAAGTCGTCCTCGGTTATGCCATTGGCGCTGGCGCAGGCCGGGCAGACCCAGATCTTGCCGCCATTTTCGATGGTCGCGGCGATGAGGTCGGCGATCGCGGGATAGCCCTCGCTCTGAACGCCGTCGGCGCCGCCCTTGGTCGCAAGATGCACCGATTGCGCGGTCATAAACACCACAGTCTCGTTATCCGAAGCCGCCGACGCGCTGGACACCACGAAAGGCACCGTCGCCCGCTCAACATCGTCCGTGCCGTAAGTCGCATTCACAAGAATTTTCTCAGCCATTGTATCTCCCCTTTATTGATTACCCCCATCAACGGTCGTGACCGGGCAGGCGCCTCGCCATGCCTTTAAGGACGCAAGCCGGTGAAAAAAGTTCCCAGAAAAAATTCATCTTCCCGGTGGGTCTATGGTAACTTATTGATATATAAACAAAATTATTATTATTATTGTCCGCGCTAAACCGTCATTCTGCGGGCAAATAACGAAAATGACCAACGATGCGATAGTCGAACAGCATGTCGCCAAGCTCCGGCCCGCGACCGATATTATGGGCGATTATCGGGTTGCGGGTAATCGGCGACAGGCGGTCGGTAACGATGCCGATATGCGGCAG
>CAXMQC010000186.1:0-5761 GCA_964195285.1 Akkermansiaceae bacterium | reverse complement strand
TCGGCATCGGGACGCAGCAAATCGAGGACCTCGTCCAGCAGGTCCGCATAGGGCACGACCTTGCCGAGACCGAAATCGATGAGCCCCTCGTCGAAGCCATAACGCTGCGCCCGCCAACGGTTTTCATTGACCAGCATGTTTGCATAATAACGCCAGCGCTGGTTCGAGCGGCGCAACCGGATAAGCATCGAAATCACGCAGGCATAGAGGGCGGCGATGGTGATGCCATCGTTCATATTGGTGCAGATATCGGCAATCCGCATTTCCAGCGTCGGGAACCGCGTATGCGGGCGGATATCCCACCAGATCTTCGATGCGTCCTCCAGCACGCCGGCGTCGACCAACACCTGCACATGACGCAGATATTCCCCGTAGCTTTCGAAACGCGACGGCAGGCCGGTCCGCGGCAATTCATTGAAGATGCTCAGCCGATAGCTCATCAGGCCGGTCTTTTCGCCACGCCAGAACGGCGACGATGTGCTGAGCGCCAGCAGATGCGGCAGGAAATAGGCGACCTGGTTCAACAGGTCGGTGCGCAGATCGTCGTCTTCGATGCCGACATGGACATGCATGCCGCAGATGATCAACCGCCGGGCAACGGCCTGCATATCCTCGGCCAGCACGTTGTAGCGCTCCTTGTCGGTATGGTGCAGGTCCGACCATTCGGCGAAAGGATGGGTCGAGGCGGCGATCGGCGCGCGGCCGTGATTATGGGCCGCGTCGGCGACGCCGCGGCGAAGCACCGCCAGCTTGCCACGGACCTCCTTGATCGACGTGCAAACGGCGGTGCCGACTTCCACCTGTGCGCGGAGAAACTCGGGCACGACGAAGCCGATGCTATCGTCGAAACAAGCCGCGCATTCGGCCAGGATGTCCTCGTGCGGGTCGTCGGCGAGTTCGCCGGTCGCCGGATCGACAAGCAGATATTCCTCCTCGATGCCGATCGTAAAGTCGCTGTTTCCGTCGCGGTTCATGAGGCCTCCCTTACATCGGTGCCTATGGCCTTCGCTATTTCGGGCTGGGCCATAACATTTGCCAGCGCCTGGCCGACCAGTTCCGCCCAATGCCGGATGCCGCGATTGGTGTCGACCAGATCCTGCCTGATTTCCAACAATACATTCGGTCTGCCATGCGGCAGGGCGTGCGTTTCTATGGTGTAGCCATGCGGATCGAGCCCCGAATAGGGCTGGTTGTCGCCGATGCAAAGCGTCGAATCGCGGGCCAGTTCGGCGATCAGCAGGTCCGCCATGCGGCGGTCATGGTTGGACAGCACGCCGATATGCCAGGGCCGTTCGAAATCCTTGATAACCGGCGTGCAGGTATGAATGGAAATTACTGCCGGCGTCACGCCCCGGGCCGCGACATCGTCGATCAATCCGGTAACCGCGCGATGATAGGGCCAGTAGCAGCTTTCGGCCCGCAGCGACCGGGCTGTCGCGTCCAGGCCCCGATTGCCGGGTACGATGATGCCGTCGCTGATCTGGCGCATAGCGGTCGGATCGTCATGCGCGCGGTTGCAGTCGACCACCAGCCGCGAATAACCGGAATAGGCGGCCGCTGCGTCGAACATTTCCGACAGATGGCGAGTGACCTCGGCCGCACCGATATCCCAGGCGATATGGCGCAACCGGGCGGCCTCGTCGAGACCGAGATCGCCCAGCGCCGCGGGGATGGCGTTGCTGGAATGGTCGCACAGCAGTACCGCCGGCGCCGCGCCTTGCGCGTTTAAGATCGTACAGGGCGACGGATCGTCGGGCGCCAGCAGCCCTTCGCCGGTATCGGCGGTGGAAACGGGTTCGGTCATCGGCGTATCATAACTGAAAAGTTCGATACGGGAAGTATTGGCGCACAGTGTCGGCCCGTTGCGCGCCGGACGTCTAACAGCTAAGAAGCCGGTTCGATTTATTCCTTCAACCGCCACCGGACAATGATGACGGAACGCACGACAAAGTCTGCCACCGCGCGGGCCGACGGACCGGCACTGGCGGCGCTGATGCTGGGGGCGGTGCTGGTTGGCGCCTCGCCGATCTTCGTGCGGGTCAGCGAACTGGGGCCGATGGCGACCGCTTTCTACCGCCCGTTTCTGGCGATTCCGGTCCTGATGCTGTGGGTGGCGGCGGACCGACGGCAAAACCCCGCGTCGCCCAAACCCGCCGGCCGCGGCGATTATATCCGGCTGCTGCTGGCCGGGGCGTTCTTTTCCGGCGATCTGGCCTTCTGGCATCTGTCGATCATGAATACCAGCGTGGCCAACGCGACATTGTTCGCCAATTTCGCGCCGATCTTCGTCACGCTGGGCGCCTGGCTGTTGTTCGCGCACAGGGTAACACGGCAATATCTGACCGGTATGGCGCTGGCGCTGGCGGGGGCGGCGGTGCTGGCCGGCGAGAGCTTCGCGTTGGCGCCGGAAAACCTGCTGGGTGATTTTTTCGGGCTCGTAACCGCGATGTTCCTGGCCAGCTATATCCTGGCCGTCTCGCGTCTGCGCGCCGGATTTTCCACCGCAACAACCATGGCGTGGAGTTCCCTCGGCACTGCCGCGGTATTGTTTCCGGTCGCCCTTTTGTCCGGCGAGGCGATGATCGCCGCCACTTTCTATGGCTGGATGATTTTAGTCGGGCTGGCATTGCTCTGCCACGCCGCCGGCCAGGGCGCGATCGCTTATGCGCTGGCCCATCTGCCGGCCGGATTTTCGTCCATCGGCCTGTTGTTGGAGCCGGTCGCCGCCGCGTTGCTGGCCTGGATCATCCTGGCCGAGGCGGTAAGTCCCTGGCAGGCCGCGGGCGGCGCGGTCATATTGTGGGGTATCGTACTGGCACGCAGGGGAAGCCGATAATGAGGAATAAGAAACCAACCCGCGAAAGGATCGTGGAGCGCGTTGCATTGGCGTTCGAGGCGGAGACTCGCAAGGGTATTCGCCATGCGACGATCGCACGGACTTTCGCGTTACTTGCAACGGCCTTGTGGGCGCTGGATGGGGTCGAGTATCCAATGGTTCTTTACTATCTCTCGCTGCTTGGCGTTTTCATCGCCTTGGGCGTCGGTCATGATTTCGTCGCCCGGCGGGTAACGCCGCGGATCTGGCCGAGCGCCCTGTTCATGTTGGCGGATTCAGTGCTGATGGCCTTTATGATCGCCGCCGGCAATCCGATGGACCCGGTCCCCCTGCCGCCCCAGGCCTGGCTGAACCTGGGAAATTTTGTGTTCTTTTATATGCTGCTCGCAGGGTCGCTTCTGACCTATTCACCACGGCTCGTTCTGTGGTGCGGGGTGAGCGGCGCGGCGGCTTGGGGGGTCGCCGTTAGGTGGATCGTCAATATTCCGGACAGTGTTACCCGTGGCGATATCCCTGGCTGGAACACGTTGGAACCAGTGTTGCGGTATCCAATGCTGCTGCGCCCGAATTTCGTGGATATCCAGACCCATGTAAAAGATATCTTCGTTTTTCTGGTCGTGACCGCGATCCTGGCCACGATCGTGCGGCGAGCTCGACATATGGCATTGCGATTTGCGCAGACCGAGCGCGAGCGCGCCAACCTGTCGCGTCATTTCTCGCCAAACATGGTCGACACGCTGGCCAGCTCGGATGAGCCGCTGGGCGCGGTGCGCAGACAAAAAATCGCCGTGCTGTTCGCCGATATCGTCGGATTCTCCGGACTGGCCGAACGGCTTGGCCCGGAACAAACAATGGACCTGTTGCGAAGGACCCATTCGCTGGTCGCCGAACAGATCTTCGCGCATGACGGCACGCTGGACAAATATATCGGGGACGCGGTAATGGCGACCTTCGGGGTGCCGGTTGTCGGGCCCGACGACGCCGCCAACGCAATCGCCTGTGCCAAGGCGATCCAGGCCGCGTTGGCAATCGACAATCCGCTGGAAGACGAGCCCGTCAAGGTCGGCATCGGGGCACATTTCGGCGAGGTCGTGATGGGCGATATCGGTGGCGAACGCAGGCTGGAGTTCGGTGTGATCGGCGATACGGTCAATGTGGCAAGCAGATTGGAGAGTCTAACTCGCGCGCTCGGGCCAATCGTCATTAGCGACGAGCTCTTTGCCGCCGCCGGTGGACCCACGGGTCAGACGGACGGTTTCCGGCAGGTACTGGGCCAGAAACTGCGGGGACGCGAGGAACCGATCGATATCTGGGTGCTGGACGGCGATTGGCCCTAACGCCGTAATATCGGGACTGTGACCATTGAATACATGACAAACCGCCAAATTTCACTAGTCTGGACCGTATGAAACGTCAAAACCACACCAAAATCGTTGCCACGCTGGGGCCGTCGAGTTCGACGCCCGAAATCATCGAGGCCTTGTTTCGTGCCGGGGTGGACATGTTCCGCCTGAATTTCAGTCACGGAATCCACGAAGAACATCGCGAACGCTACGATATCATCCGCGCACTGGAAAAGAAGACCGGTCGGCCGATCGCCATTCTGGCGGACCTGCAAGGGCCAAAACTCAGAGTCGGCACCTTTGCTGATGGTGCCATTACGTTGAAGGCGCGCCAGTCCTTTCGGCTTGATCTTGACAAAAAGCCGGGCGACGGGAAGCGTGTGAACCTGCCGCACAAGGAAATCTTTCAAGCGCTGAACAAGGGTTCTGAGCTGCTGCTGAATGACGGCCGTATCCGCTTGAAGGTCAGCAAGTGCGGCGCGGATTTCGCCAACACGAAGGTAATGGTCGGCGGGCCACTGTCGGACCGCAAGGGCGTAAATGTGCCCGGTGTGGTGCTGCCGCTGTCGCCACTGACCGCCAAGGATCGCAAGGATCTGTCATTTGCCTTGAATCTGGGCGTCGACTGGATCGGGCTCAGCTTCGTGCAGCGGCCGGAAGATATCGCCGATGCCCGAAAGCTGATTGCCGGTCGCGCCGCAATTTGCGCCAAGCTGGAAAAACCGGCCGCCGTCGATTGCCTGGACCAGATTGTGGAGCTGGCCGACTCGGTGATGGTGGCGCGAGGCGACCTTGGCGTCGAGCTGCCGCCGGAAGACGTACCGGTGCTGCAGAAACGCATGATCCGCGCCTGCCGCGATTATGGCCGACCGGTCATCGTGGCCACGCAAATGCTGGAATCCATGGTCGAGGCCCCGACGCCGACCCGCGCCGAAGCCTCCGACGTCGCGACCGCGGTATACGACGGGGCGGACGCGGTAATGTTGTCGGCGGAAACGGCCGCCGGCAAATACCCCCGCGAGGCCGCAGCCATGATGGACCGCATCATCGGGCGGGTGGAACAGGATCCGCTGTACTGGAAATTTATCGAGGCCGAACGGGTCGAACCGGAACCGACCTCGGCCGACGCGATCAGCGCCGCGGCGCGTCAAGTGGCCCATACGCTTTCGGCCAAAGCGGTGGTGACCTATACGACGTCGGGTGCAACCTCGCTTCGGATCGCGCGCGAGCGGCCCGAGGTGCCGATCCTCAGCCTGACCCCAAAAATCGAAACGGCACGTAAACTGGCCATTGTCTGGGGCATCCACTCGGTGCATACCGCCGACGCCCGCAGTTTCGACGATATGGAAAAAAAGGCGTCCGTGGCGGCGCTGGCGGACCATTGCGCCAAAGATGGCGAACGCATCGTCATCACCGCAGGTGTCCCCTTCGGCACACCGGGCGCAACCAACGTGTTGAGGATTGCGAGGGTGCGCAAGACGTAGCGTATTTTCGGCATATGTTGGGCCGCCACCGGCTCGGCCCGGTGCCGAAAAAAATCTTGGATACGTTAAAGAGGGATACCCTCGGTTTCCTCGGCGAG
>CAXMQC010000185.1:0-7634 GCA_964195285.1 Akkermansiaceae bacterium | reverse complement strand
ACCTTCCGCCATACCGGCAAGATTCACGAATTCCGCGAAAAGATGATCGGCGGCATGCTGGAACGCGGCTATGAGCGCGATTTCGCCGAGCGCTGCTTCCGCCAGATCGAGGGCTTCGGCGAGTATGGTTTCCCGGAAAGCCACGCGGCCTCCTTCGCGCTTCTCGTCTATGTCTCGGCCTGGATGAAATGCCATTATCCGGCGGTCTTCGCCTGCGCCCTGTTGAACAGCCAGCCGATGGGCTTCTACGCCCCGGCCCAGATCGTCCGCGACGCAAGCGAACATGGCATCGAGGTGCGCCCGCCGGATGTGAATTACTCCGACTGGGACTGCACGCTGGAGACCGGCGGCGATCCGGACGGGCCCGGTGGCGGCTATGCGCTGCGGCTGGGTCTGCGCCAGATCAAGGGCTTCCGTGAGGATGACGCCGAATGGATCGCGGCGGCGCGCGGCAACTTCTATACCGACCCGCTGGCGGTTTGGCACCGGGCCGGCGTGATCCCGTCGGCGCTGACGAAACTGGCCGAGGCGGATGCGTTCGGCTCCATGGGGCTGGACCGGCGCGCCGCCCTGTGGGCGGTCAAGGCGATCGGCGGCGACAAGCCGTTGCCGCTGTTCGCCGCGGCCGGGGAAGAGGATCGTGGCGAGGAGCCACCCGTCGACCTGCCGCCGATGAGCGACGGCGAGGCGGTGGTGGCGGATTACCGCATGCTGCGCCTGTCCTTGCGCGCCCACCCCGTTGGCCTGTTGCGCCCGCATCTGGGCGGCGACCTGCCGGCGGAAAAGCTGTTGGAGACGAAGGACGGGCGGCGCGTCTCCGTCACTGGCCTGGTGCTGGCGCGCCAGCGGCCGGGCACGGCCAAGGGGGTGATCTTCGCGACGCTGGAGGACGAGACCGCCACCGCCAACATCATCGTCTGGCCCGCCAAGTTCGAGGAATTCCGCCGCCAGGTGCTGACCGCCCGCATGATGCGCATCACCGGCAAGCTGCAGCGCGAGGGCCAGGTGATCCATGTCATCGCCGACCGCATCGAGGACCTCTCCGACATGCTCGACTTGCTCGACGATGCCGACGCCTTGAACCCGGCCACCGTCCATGCCGACGAGATCGGCAACCCCGCCGCCGGCCGCCTGCCGCCCCCGAAACTCCGCCGCCACCCCCGCGAGCAGGCCAAGGGCCTGTTCCGGTCACGCGACTTTCATTGAGAGACTGTGAGGTCAACAACGGGGTCAACAACGGGGTCAGGCCCGACTTATTGTATTATTTCGAACGCACGGAGTCCGGTTGATTTCTCAGTATGGCCTGCAAATAATACAATAAGTCGGGCCTGACCCCTATCTGCGTTAAGACGGGCCTGACCACTATCTGCGTTACCCCGCGCGGCTCTCCAGCCACTCTGTCCGGTAGCGGCGGATGTCGCCGACCCGGTGGCGGGCGGTCTTGCCGCTGGGGGCCAGCTCGTCGGTGCGGAAGAAGGCCGGCAGTTCGTCGTCGGCGGCCGTGAAACCTGCCTCCTCGTTGAATTTCGCCTCCAACTCCAGGGTCTCGCGGCCCAGCCGGGCATAGAACTCGGTCGGCAACTCGGTGCCCAGCGCGTTGTTGATGGCCTCGACCATGAAGTCGTGATTGATGTTGTTGACCGCGCGCCCGAAGATACAGATCCCCAGCGAATCCGCGGCCGCGCAGTTGGTCTGCATATCCATCGAGAGATCCGTCAGATGCTCGGTGTCCTTGCCGTTACAGTCATAGGCGGGAAGATTGCCCGTGGTGTGGTCGGCGCCCTGGGCGGTGACCATCATGGAGATGCCGGTGACCTCGATGATGCGGGGATCATAGGCGCTGATGCCCTGCTTCTTGATCACCGGCACGCGCTGCACCCGGTAATGCTCGCCCACCCGGGCCGTGCCCTGGGCCAGCAGACGGCCGCGCTCATTGCCCTGGCGGATGTCCTCCAGCGCCGCTTCCATGAAGGCGGTGTCGCCAAATTCACCCTGGCCGGCCTCCATCAGCACCGCCAACATGGCGCCGGCCTCGATGGTGTCGATGCCCAGATCGTTGGCCGTCTCGTTGAGCCTTGCGACATCGTCGGGATCCTCCAGTCCGCAATTGCTGCCGACCAGACCCAGGGTCTCGTATTCCAGCGGCGAGACCATCTCCTCGCCGTTCTCGTCCACATAGACGTTGCTGCATTTGATCATGCAGCCAGGCATGCAGGCATGTTCGGTTTGGCCGCCACGGCTCAGATTGCGCTCACGGATATGCTCGCCACCCATCTTGTTGACGCCGGTCGCGGTATCGATCAACCGGCCGGAGGAAAAATTGCGCACTGGCAGGCCGCCGACATGGTTCATCACATCGGCCATCATCGCGGTGCCCAGTTTGGTATAGGCGTCGATCGCCGGTTCGGCGGCCAGCTTGGCATTGTATTCCTTGACCGAGCCCATGACCTTCTTGCGGTCGTGGAAGGTCGGCATCTTGTGCTTGTCGACGACGATGGCCTTGACCTTCTTCGATCCCATCACCGCGCCGACCCCGCCGCGCGCCGCCAGCCGCGCCGGCCGGTTGTCTGTATCGGAAAAGGCGATGCCGGCCATCAGACCCTGATATTCGCCGACCGGGCCACACAGCGCCAGGCTGACCTTGTCGCCGTATTTTTCATGCAACAGCGCGGCGGCTTCGAAGTTGTTCTTGCCCATATAGGGCTCGGCGCTCTCGAAGGTGATGTCGCCTTCCTTGGGGATCCGGATAACGACCCATTCGTCGCCGGCGCCGTAAAGCGTCAGCCCGGACAGTTCCAACTGGCCCAGCGCGAAGGCGAAGGTGCCGCCGGCATTGGCTTCCTTGATACCGCCGGTTAGCGGGCTCTTGCAGCCGACGGACAGGCGGTTGGCATTGGAAAAATTGGTGCCGGCGAAGGGACCGGCCGAAAAGATCAGGGGATTCTCCGGTGACAGCGGCTCAATCTTGGCGACGCCCTTGTCCAGCAGCGTCCTGACGATGAAATACCGCCCGGCGCGGGCCAGCGACTCGCCCTGCATGGGCTCGCGCTCGATGGTCCGATCGTCCAGATTGATATGAAGATATTCGCGCATGCCGCATTGTCCCGTTTTTCTGAATATTCCGCACAGCCCCATATATGACAACAGGCCATTTTGGCAACCGGGAATAACTGGTACTCTGCATACTGATTAAAAAATTTGGAGGCAAGACGTCCGATATCGGACCGAGATGCGACCGGTTTCCATATTTTCATTGAGGGCAAGGCCGCTTCGGCTATGATCCCGACCCATGGAAAACATCGATGCTCTCCCCACCCCCTGCCTGCTGCTCGACCGCGCAGTGCTGGAGGCCAACTGCCGGCTGATGGCCGAACGCATGACCAAGCTGGGGGTGCGGCTGCGGCCGCATATGAAGACCGCGAAATCGGCCGAGGTGGCGCGGCTGGCGACGGCCGGGCATTTCGGCGGCATCACGGTTTCGACGCTACGCGAGGCGCGCTATTTCGCCGAGCAGGGCTTCACCGACATTCTATACGCCGTCGGAATCGTGCCCTCGAAACTCGAAGAGGCGTCGGCGGTCCAGGACCTGGGCGTGACCCTGTCCATCCTGACCGACAATTTCGATGCGGCGAAGGCGACCGCCGCGGCGGCCACCGCGATGGGTCGCAACTTTCCCATGCTGGTCGAAATCGATACCGGCGATGGGCGCTGTGGGCTGGACCCGGTCAGCGAGGCGGCGGAAATCGTCGCCCTGGCCGGCGCTATCGACCAGAGCGACAGCCTCGACCTGCAGGGCGTACTGACCCATGCGGGGCAATCCTATCACGGGGTTTCGACCGACGCGATCAGGGCGATCGCCGAGGAAGAGCGCGCCGGTATCGTGGCCGCGGCGGGGTTGCTGCGGGGGGCGGGGCTGCCCTGTCCGGTGGTCTCCGCCGGCTCCACCCCGACGGCGCGCTATGCGGAAAATCTCGACGGTGTCACCGAAATGCGGCCCGGCGTCTATATGTTCGGCGATGTCGACCAGGCGCTGATCGGGTCCTGCAGCTTCGACCATATCGCGGTTACCGTATTGGCCAGCGTGATCGGCCATAACCGGCGCACCGGGCGCATTGTCACCGATGCCGGCGGGCTCGCGCTGTCGAAGGATATCGGCCCGGCCGAGTTCGATCCCGATACCGGCTACGGCACGGTGGTGGGCGAGGCGGGCAAGCCGCGCGCCGACCGCCTGTATGTCGCCGCGGTCAGCCAGGAGCATGGTCAGTTGGCGCTGCCCGGTGGCGCGGAACCTCCCTGGGACGAATTTCCGGTCGGCGGCCGGGTGCGAATATTCCCCAACCATGTCTGTATGACGGGGGCCGCGCATAACAGTTATCGGGTGACGGACGAGGCCGGAAACATCGCCCAGAAATGGGCCCGCGTGAACGGCTGGCAAGAGTGATTATATTGCACTGCAATAAATCCGTTAACTTACCTTAATAAAAGGTAAAAACGAGCCATACATATTTTAGATTGCTGCCCTGCAAAAATGGCATTTCTCGTTTGGCGTGGACGAGCCTAGATAAGGCATGGATCGCATTACTTCATTAACCCCTGCCGAAGGAGATAGTCATGATTTTCGAACGCCTCAACCATGATATCCGCCGTTGGCGCGAGCAGCGCCGCACCGTCTCCGAACTGTCCAGGCTCAGCGCCCGCCAGCTCGAGGATATCGGAATTATGCCGTACGAGATCGAGGATGCGGCGCGCGGTAAATTCCACCGCTGACATCGTGATATAATAGAGACGGAGCGGCCCGGTCCACAAACCGCATGCCGCTCCGTCTTATACCAAAGCTCGCTGATAAAGACTCATTTGACCGGTTTCCCTTGTTCGCTCGTCAGGCGCGGTTCGCGCCGTGGCGCCGGGCGCCATAAGCGGACCGCAACGCCGCGAGCGATCAAGGGAATCCGGCCTCCGGTGGGCCTTCGCGGCCCGCCGGGTGCGTTGCGGCACTTGACCGATGCGGCTGCATCGCTCCGCGGGCCGCGCCTGCCCGGTGAGCCGCGAAGGCCCATCAAATGGGTCTTTATCAGTGAGCTTTGGTATTAAATCAAGGCCCGCCGATATTGCCCCGTCAAACGGGCCGTTCTCGGCGGGCCTTCGTTATTTCTCCGTCATCACGGCCCGGCTGATCAGGTCTTCCGCTCGCGCCGAGGTCTGCAGCTTGCCGAAGCCCGACCATATCGCGATCGCGCTTGTTATGGTCCCGACCAGTGGGCCAGGCTTCGCCGCCGTTCCGAAAAAGGCCGCGTTCATCGGCTTGTCGTAATAGGCGACGCCCTTTCGCATTTGCTTGACCACAAACTTGTCCCTGAGCCAACGCCGGAGACCGGCGGCGATGAGTTCAGCGGAATCTTCAGGGTTCTTTTTTGCCCATTCGATAGCCCGCAGCCAAGCACGATACAGCGCCTGGAATTCCTTCGGCCGGTCTTCCAGCACCTCGCGGCGCGTCACAACCATCTCGACCAGCAGCCCGGGCTGTTGCGAGCTGTCGGTCAATACGCGGCCATGTGCCATCCGGGCGGTACGGGTCAGCCAGGGTTGCCAGGTAATGGCGGCGTCGACCTCTCCGCGTTCGAAGGCCAGGCCGGCCTCGCTGGGCGCCTTGGCGACCGTCGTGACATCGGTTTCGCTCATATAGGCCGCGCGGAGCAGTGTGTTCAGATAGAATTGCCGGCTCGAATCCGGTTCGACCGCGACCGTTTTGCCCTTTAGATCTGTGATATCCTTGATGTCGTTATGCGCGACAAGCCCGTCGCCACCATGGGATTCAGCCAAAGCGAAGGCAAACCGCAATTCGCCGGCCGACGCCAGTTGCAAAATCGCTTCATCGATAGTGGCGGTGATCGCATCCAGCTCACCGGTCGCCAGCGCCGCGGCGCGAATCCGGACATCCTCGATATTGACCAGTTCGACCTCGACCCCTTCCTCGGCGAACCAGCCCTTTTCCAGCGCGATGAAAAACGGTCCCGGCGCCACCCAGGTCTCATAACCTAGCCGCAGGACCTCGGCGTGGGCCGGCATGACGGCAAGCATCAGGCCGGACGCCAGCACGCCTGCCCGCATCGCCTCGCGGCACACCGTTTTCAACACCTTCATGCCGTTTCGTCCGGGTCGAATGTCCCGCTTACCCCTGTTTTCGTTTGTCCAGACCGTCGGCCATGATGCAGAGGATCTCGTACATCATGGTGGCGCCGACCAGCGCAGTCATGCCGGTCGGGTCGAACGGCGGCGAAACCTCCACCACGTCGCCCCCGACGATGTTCAGCCCCTGGAGGCCGCGGATCATCAGTTGCGCCTCGCGGGTCGTGAAACCGCCGATTTCCGGCGTGCCGGTGCCCGGCGCATAGACCGGGTCCAGCCCGTCCACGTCGAAGCTGATATAGGTCGGCCCGGCGCCGGCGACCTGGCGCGCCTCGGCGATAACCGCCTCGATGCCGAGGTCGTAGAACTCCTCGATGGTGATCATGCGGATGCCCTGCTCGATACCCCAATCGTAATCCTTTTCGCCGTACAGCGAGCCGCGGATACCGATCTGGATGGTGCGTTTCGGGTCCAGCACGCCGTCCTCGATGGCGCGCCGGAAGGGCGTGCCGTGGGTATATTGATGGTCGCCGAAATAGCGGTCCCAGGTGTCGTTATGGGCGTCGAAATGCACCATGCCGACCGGCTTGTCCCTGGCGATCGCGCGCATAATGGGCAGGGTGATCAGATGGTCGCCGCCGGCGGTCAGCGGCAGGATGCCGGCATCATGCAGGCCGGTAAAATAATCCTCGACCCTTTTCAGGGTATCGAACAGGTCGACCGGGTTTACCGGCGCATCGCCCAGATCGGCGCAGTTGGCTGCCTCGAACGGCCGGATGCGGCTGACATGATGGATATTGCGCATCAGGGTCGACTGATCGCGGATTTGCCGCGGGCCGTGCCGCGCCCCGGCACGGTTGGTGGTGCCGCCGTCCCAGGGCACCCCGACCAGCCCGATATCGACATCCGCCCAGTCCTCGACATGCGGCAGCCGCATGAAGGTGGCGATCCCCGCGAACCGCGGCATTATATTGCCGGAAACCGGCCTGAAGGGAGGTGAGTCATCCGCCATGACGATCGGCTTTCTTATCTGTCGATGCGCGCGGCGACCGGCCCGCCGGTCCGCCGCCGTCGCCGAATTCTTCCCATGACCCGGCGCTCCGGTCAATGGAATAAGGAGGATTGCTGGCCGCGCTGTCGGCAAACCCCCTTGAAACCCTTGATCCGGCATACGATCTCGGCTACACACTCTGCCGTCCACAGCGGCCACCGCCCATGCGTCCCCTTCGTCTAGCGGTCCAGGACGCCGGCCTCTCACGCCGGAAACAGGGGTTCGATTCCCCTAGGGGACGCCAATAATTTCAATACGTTACGACATATCTGGTTCGCTCGGCCTTTATTTTCGGTAAAATATCGGGAATAAGCAGTGCGGAAGTGAGTCGTTTGAAGGGGGCGCCGCGCCCCTAAGCGATAGGTGTCGCAAACCCAAAAGTTACCCTAATGTCCAGCCGAAATCGAAACGGCGAAATCAGGGTAATGACCATCCGGAAAAGGGCATTCGGCACACC
>CAXMQC010000184.1:0-4048 GCA_964195285.1 Akkermansiaceae bacterium | reverse complement strand
CCGGTTAGAGCCTCGGATTTAAGTTGTGGCAGAGTGGTTAATTGTACCCGACTGATACTCAAGTGGATCGTGGTCCGGTTTCATGGGACTGTCAACCCCGTCAGATTTCAAACTGATGCACTACCCAGGCGTTCGTACCAGGCTCTCAGATTCGCCATGTCGCCATGCTCCACCGGTAGCGCGTACCAGCGATAAACGGCACAGCCGAGCGGGATATCGGCGATCGTGAACGCATCGCCCAGAACATACGGCCGATCGGCCAGATGACGATCCAGTAATTGCAGCGCGGCTTTGACCGCGTCCACACCTTTGCCGATCGCCGACATGTTTCGCCGTTCAGCCGGTGTGCGCACCAGCCAGACAAACACTGGGCCGAGACCGGGCATGATCGTGGACTGCTGCCAGTCCATCCACATCTCGGCGCGGGCGCGGGTCGCATTGTCGGCGGGCATCAGCGTGCCCCCGGCATGCTTGGCCGCAAGGTAGCGTATGATGACATTCGATTCCCATAGCACGACGCCATCATCGTCGATCGCCGGCACCAACCGGTTGGGATTGATATCCTCGAACCATGGCTCGGTCACGATGCCATGGGCCATCCCGGCGTCGATCCTTTCAACCTCAAGGCCGATTTCGGCGATCGTCCACATTACCTTCTGCACATTGACGGAGTTCCTGCGCCCCCAGAGTTTAAGCATTCCAGTCCTTCCAAAATAACAAGCTGCAGACGCCGAGCCCGCTATCGCCCCGCATGGCTCGCCCGTGCAGATGCCAGATATCTTAGCGGCAGGGACGACAACGCGATCACAGCAACCCCAGACTCCTGAAACTCGCCGGGCCCTCGCGGCTGATGATCAGGTGGTCGTGCAGGGTGATGCCCAGCTTGGCCGCCGCCTCCTGGACCTCTTTGGTCATCTCGATATCGGCGTGCGACGGGGTGGCGTCGCCCGACGGATGGTTATGGACCAGGATGAAGGCGGTGGCGCCGATCTCCAGCGCGCGCTTGACGATTTCGCGCGGATAGAGCGGCGTGTGGTCGATGGTGCCCTTGTTCTGGCGCTCGTCGGCGATCAGCCGGTTGCGCTTGTCGAGGAACAGGACGCGGGTCTGTTCGACCTTCTCGTGGCCCATGGCGGCCATGCAGTAGTCCAGCAGTTGATCCCACGAGGAGACCAGCGGGCGTTCCATGATCTCGCCGCGGGCCAGCCGGACGGCGGCGGCCTGCACCACCTTCAGGGCTGCCACCGACACCTCGCCCATGCCCTTGACGCGCGCCAGCGTCGCGGGCTCGGCGGTGATGACGCCGTTGAAGTCCTTGAATTCCGTCAGCAGCGCCTTGGCCAGCGGTTTGACGTCGGCGCGCGGAATGGCGATCGCCAGCACCAGTTCCAGCAGCTCGTAATCCGGCATGCCCTCGCCGCCGGTCGCCAGGAAGCGCTCGCGCAGGCGCTGGCGATGCCCGTGATAATGCGGCTTGGTCTTGGCCGGCGTGCCTTCGCCGGCAAGGCCGGGCAGACCCTTTTGTGACGTTTTGTCAGCCATGCCACCGATTGTAAGCAGGCGGCGGGGGCTTGTCGCGGGGGAATCTCAGCTGTAGGGCGGCTTGGTCAATCCCGTCGGGGACAGGGTGAAAATCTCGCAGCCGTCGGCGGTCACGCCGATGGTGTGTTCGAACTGGGCCGAGAGCGAACGGTCCTTGGTCACCGCGGTCCAGCCGTCGGACAGGATTTTGACGTCGTATTTGCCGGCATTGATCATCGGCTCGACGGTGAACAGCATGCCTTCCCTGAGTTCCGGGCCGGTGCCCTTGCGGCCGAAATGCAGGACGCTGGGGGATTCGTGGAATATCTGGCCGATGCCGTGGCCGCAGAAATCGCGCACCACCGAAAATCGCTGAGGTTCGACGAAGCTTTGGATCGCATGGCCGATATCGCCCAGATGGGCGCCCGGCCTGACCGCCGCGATGCCCAGCATCATGGCATCGTAGGTGACGTCGATCAGTTTGCGCGCGCGGATGCCGACCTTGTCGCCGACCATGAACATGCGGCTTGAATCGCCGTACCAGCTGTCCACGATCACGGTAACGTCGATATTGATGATATCGCCGTTGGTCAGGCGCTTGGAATCGTCGGGAATGCCGTGGCAGACGACATGATTGACCGAGGTGCAGATCGATTTCGGAAATCCGCGATAATTCAGCGGCGCCGAGACCGCGCCATGGTCGCTGGTATAATCGGCGCACAGCCGGTCCAGCTCGCCGGTCGAGACGCCCGGCTGCACATGGGGGGTGATGAAATCCAGCAATTCGCCGGCCAGCCGCCCGGCCTTTCGCATGCCCGCGAAGGCCTCGGCCCCGTGTATGCGAATGCCGCCCCGCGCGCTGTCGCTGTCGTAATCGACTTGTGCGTCGTTCATTTTAGTCCCGCTCTTTAAACCCTTGTTACCCTACCCATGCCCGACAGAAATGGGCGCTGACACTGCAGCAGGCAAGGTATAGCACGCATATTTCGGCCGGGAAATGCCGCGTCAGTCCAGGACCAGCGGCAGCGGGCGGTCGATCCGGATGCCGTCCGGTTGGATCGCGCAGGCGTAGCACAGCGCCTCGACGCCGCGGACCCGCGCCTCGGCCATCGCCGCTGCGTAGGCGGGGTCGATGTCGGCGGCAATGCGGAAATGGTCACAGTCATTGCGCTGGGCGAGATAGAGCATCACCGCGCGGGCGCCAGCGTCAGCCATGTCCGCCAGTTCGGCCAGATGTTTGGCGCCGCGTTTGGTGACGGCGTCGGGGAACTCGGCGGCGTTTGCATGGTCGCCGTCCGGGCGGCGCAGGGTGACCGATTTGATCTCGACATAGCAGGGCGGGCGGGCCTCGTCTTCCAGCAGAATATCGATGCGGCTGTTCTGGCCGTATTTAACCTCGCGCCTGAGCGATCCATAGCCCACCAGTTCGGGGATGTTGCCGGCGCCGATCGCCGCTTCGCCGATGCGGTTGGGATGGGCGGTGTTGATGCAGACCAGGTGGTCGCCGGCGACGCGAACCAGCTCCCAGCGCCAGTCCAGCTTGGCCTTGGGGTTGGTATTGGGCGACAGCCAGACTTCCGAGCCCGGCTCGGCCAGTCCCATCATCGAGCCGGGATTGGCGCAATGGGCGGTGATCTCCTGGCCGCTGTCCAGCGCGATATCGGCGAGGAAACGCTTGTACCGGCGCAGCAGGCGCCCGCTTGTGAGGGGGATTGGAAATTTCATGCGCGCATCCGCTCCGGTAGTGACGCCGCCGCCGGGACCCAGGATTAGGCTATGGCGGGATCAAAATGAATAGGAGAACAAATTTCATTCAGGCGGTCTCGGTTATAACAGTGTCCGGCCCGGCGGCACGACGGATATCATATATCTACTTGGCCCGGCGGGCGTTGCGTCGTAGATTCGCCGTTACACAAAGGACATATCCAGCGATCCGAAAGGGGAGGAGCGTATTATGTCGTTTAAACTGTTAGCCCGCATCGGGCTGCGTTCATTGGCCTGCGGCGTCGCGCTGGCACTGGTCGGCGCCTGTCAGGCCGATAAAAGGGCGCCGGGAAACCAGCCGCAAATAACCGCAAAGGGAAAAATCGTCACCGAGGACGGCGCGCCGGCCAAGGATTGTTCGCTGGAATTCTACGACACCGCAGCGGTGAAGCCGAACTATAGCTGGGACGTTTCCGCAAATTTCTCGCAAAAGATTCAGACCGCCAAGCTGGTCGAGGATTTCTACTTCCGGGCCCGCTGCAAGGGAGAGCGCGTGCCGGCGCGATCGCGAATTTACTCGATGAACGATCTGTCAAACAGCGATTTTATCGTCGATCTCGGGCAGATGACCGTGGGCGCGGGCATGATCGCGGTGTCGGGCCGGATCGTGGCCCTGGACGGGTCCAAACCGGCCGCCTGCAAATTGGGTCTCTATACCGGCTTTCACAGCAAGCCGTCGGTCAGCTGGGACGTCGCCGATACCGTGGCGGTTGAGTTCGAGCGCGAGGTCGTGGATGGGCATTTCCAGTTCCGCCTGCTCTGC
>CAXMQC010000183.1:0-2172 GCA_964195285.1 Akkermansiaceae bacterium | reverse complement strand
CTTTACCGCCTCTAAATTGGCGCTCTCCAACTCGGGCGAGCAGTATATGTCGGCGCGCTCCAGGCAGCGCCCGGGACCATCGGGACTCATGCGCAGCACGATCAATTGTGGGCTGCCGGGTAAGCTGAGGAGGCAGAGATTGGGCCAAAGCGTCCAGGTCAAATAGGGTTCATCGCCTGTCGTCTCGAAGCCTGAAAATCCCGGGCGCGCTGACCGTTGGTATAAGGCGTGGCGTTTTCCCACACGGGAAGAGGCGCCCTGCTTGTCGTAGAGGGTGGCCAACGTCGGATGAGCGACGGGAATGTGGTAGCCTTCCGAGAAGTTATCGACCACCACCTTCCAGTTGGCCGCAATATCGAATTCGTACCGATAACGGGCAGCGTAGTGTGGCATCTCCGGCAGATGGTCGAGGATCGATGCTTCGAATTCGGCGAGTTCACCGTCTTCAGGCGTTGCTTGCGGATCGAGATTGACGAAGATGAGCCCCGCGACGATCGCCAGCTGGATTGGTTTGAGCGAAAAATCCGCCTTGTCGAAATCGCGAACTTTTGCGGTCAGGCGGGCGGTCGCCAGGGACCCGTCGAGGCCATAGCACCACGAGTGATACGGGCAAACGATCAGCTCTTCGATCTGGCCTTGGCCGGAAAGAAGAATATGTCCGCGGTGCTGGCAGACATTGAAGAAGGCGCGTATTTTTCCATCCTTTGAACGCAGGATTAGGATTGGCTGCCCGGCCAGGACCTCGGTCAAATAGCTGCCCTCTTCAGGCAGGTCCGTGACATGACCGGCGTATAGCCAGGACCTCTGGAATATCGTGCGAATTTCCCGGGCGTGGATGTCCGGGTCGAAATAGTATCGCGAAGGCAAGGTGAATGATTCTTCCGCAACCTTGGCGAAGGCGCCTCTTTCGCCGGTAACCATATCAGTCGTCATGAATCACTCCTATCCATCCTCGACATGAACAGCCAAGGACGTTCACGAAATTGCACATCGACGACTACCGCGTCAACTCGCATGCAATTTCATTCTCGCGACAGCAGGTCAATTTTTTTCCTATGGCTATTTCCGGTCATCGAGTGACTGACGCCGCGCATTCTGCCTTCTGCCCGAAAGCCGACGTCGGTACCCGCTTCGTGCCTTCAAGGCGTTGAATTGAAAATTGAGGCGAAATCCAAGCGCGGCGTCGGTTGACAGGGCAGGGGGCCGGGCGGATAGTGTCCCGCTTTCGCGGCGGGCCGCGCCGCAACGCACATCAATTTACTGATTTTGTGGGGGATAAGTCGTGATCTCTGCCGTGATGCCGACCTATGCGCGCTCCGATATCGCCTTCGAGCGGGGCGAGGGGGTTTATCTTTACGCCGATAACGGCCGGCGATATCTCGATTTCTCGTCAGGCATCGCGGTCACCGCGCTGGGCCATAGCCATCCGCATCTGGTCGAGGCGCTCAAGGCGCAGGCCGAGAAGCTGTGGCACGTCGCCAACCTTTACCAGATCCCCGACCAGCAACGCCTCGCCGAGCGTCTGGTCGCCAACAGCTTCGCCGACACCGTGTTCTTCAACAACGCCGGCGCCGAGGCGATGGAGTGCGGCATCAAGCTGGTGCGCAAGTATCAGAGCGAGACCGGCCACCCCGAGCGTTACCGCATCATTTGCTGCGAGGGCGCCTTCCACGGCCGCACCCTGGCGACCATCGCGGCGGGCGGGCAGGAGAAGCACCTGGCCGGCTTCGGCCCGCCGATGGATGGCTTCGATCACGTGCCGTTCGGCAATCTCAACGCGTTGCGCGACGCCGTCACCGCCGAGACCGCCGGCATCCTGATCGAGCCGATCCAGGGCGAAAGCGGCATCCGGCCCGCCGATCCCGACTATATGCGCGGCCTGCGCGCGGCCGCCGACGAATTCGGCCTGTTGCTGTTCTTCGACGAGGTCCAGTGCGGCATGGGCCGAACCGGCAAGCTGTTCGCCCACCAGTGGTCGGGTGTCGCGCCCGACGTCATGGCGACCGCCAAGGCGCTCGGCGGCGGTTTCCCGGTCGCCGCCTTGATGGCGACCGAAAACGCCGCGCAGGGCATGGGCGTCGGCAGCCACGGCTCGACCTTCGGCGGCAACCCGCTCGCCATGGCGGTCGCCAACGCCGTGCTCGACGTCATGCTCGCCGACGGCTTCCTCGA
>CAXMQC010000182.1:0-4205 GCA_964195285.1 Akkermansiaceae bacterium | reverse complement strand
GAGCGGTCCGCAGAGCGTAGCGGGGCTACGGTCAAGGGCCGCGACGCAGCCCCGGCCCGAAAGCGCCGTGTCCCAACGGGTTGCTCTCCGGCGGTCATCCGCTGCGTTATCCCGCTTGCCCGATGCACCGGCATCGCGCGGCGCGTGATACCTGACGGAATGGCCGCCGGAGGTCAACAGAGCGGTTCGGTATAACCGTTAAAAGCTCTAGTAGGCCATTCCGCCACCGACCTATTCCGGACCGGCCTATAACCCGGTGGTTTGCGCCAGAATCGCTTGCTCAAGATTCTGGACCCAACCATTATAATTCCTGTGGATCGTAGTGCCGTCATATTTCAGATTGGTACTGTCTATGTACAAGATCGAAAATTGCTTGGTATCGAAAGTGATACTGACGATGGCGAGGTGGTCCCGCAGGTTCAACTTGCCTTCGATCTCGCTCGGCCCCTTATCGATCATTTGCCAGCCCTTGGAAATCCCGGCTCGCTTGATCGCATTGCCAACCTGCTCCTGTGTTGCACTGGGCGGAGTCGCCATGGTCGCTGATGTCACGTTATAGACAGGCGCTCCGCGGCATGAGGCAAGCGCCAATCCCGCCACGAGCAGGATGACAATTCTGAATGCAGCCGATTTCATGATAGACCCCTTATTTGAGCGTTGTTGACCTGATAGGGTGACCGAACAGCTACAGAGCCTATCCCCGATTTGCGGAAAACTAAAGGGAAACTATGCGCCGCGAAACAACTCGCCGGCGGCGCTCTCGGACCGCGGCGGCGGCGACCGTTTAAAATGCGCTACGGCGCATTGCAAATCTTGCCGCAGGCAAGTGTTTCGGGCATAGTCCGACAGAATTTCCACATTGACGATGGGCTTGCCGACAATGACCGTGAACCCCAATACCGTTGCGCAATTTACGCCCTTGGCGCGTGACAAGGGCGAGGCCGCACACTGTTATTTGGTGCGGGTTCGCGATCTTGTGTTACCGGCTTCAATCGGCATTTATGATCACGAAAAACAGGTGCAACAGCGGGTTTGTATCAATGTTGAATTGAAGGTCCGCGAAGCAGAAACGCCGATCGACGACAATATTGCCAATGTCCTGTCCTACGGGGACATCGTGGGCGGCATCAAGGCAATCGTCGCGGACGGCCACATAAATCTTGTCGAAACCCTGGCGGAACGCATCGCCGAATTTTGTCTGGACGACCCCCGCGTAACGCAGGCTCGCATCGCGGTGGATAAACTGGATATTGTGCCCGAGGCGGCTTCCGTGGGTATCGAGATCGAACGGTCTCGCTAGCGGCATACCTGTCCGAATTGGTCTTCTACCGACGCTCGTCAGAACCCTGTCGCATGTTGCGCCGCTCTGCGCTAGCTTGCGTCCGATCGCCGATTCATTGGCGGGTAGCAGGAGGAACATATGGACAAGGAACGTTTCGATAAGGGCCTGGCCATGCGCAAGGACGTGCTGGGCGCGGAATATGTGGATGCGGCGCTGGCCAAGGCCGATGATTTCAATCGCGAATTCCAGGAAGTGGTGACCGAATATTGCTGGGGTTTGGGTTGGGGCGATACAACGTTGGACCGCAAGACCCGCAGCATCATCAACCTCTCGATGATCGCAGCGCTGAACCGAATGCATGAATGGGAACTGCATTTCCGCGGCGCCATCAAGAACGGCCTGACCCGCGAGGAACTGCGCGCCATCCTGATGCAGATCACCATCTATGCCGGAGTGCCCTGCGGCGTCGAATGCCACCGCATCGCAAAGAAGGTGTTCGCCGAGCTGGACGGCTGACCGTCCCGTGAAGGCGTTGATCCAACGGGTGAGCGAGGCTTCGGTAACGGTCGATGACGCGGTCATCGGCACCATTGGCCATGGTCTCCTCGTGCTGTTTTGTGCCGAAGAGGACGACAACCCGGATGATATCGATCTGCTGGCTCGCAAGACCGCCAATTTGCGGATCTTCGAGGACGCGGCGGGCAAGATGAACCGGTCGGTCGTCGATGTTGGCGGGGCTGTTCTGGCGGTCAGCCAGTTCACGCTGTCCGCCGATTCCCGCAAGGGCAACCGGCCAAGCTTTATCCGCGCCATGGCGCCGGAACCGGCGGATGAAATCTACCGAAAATACTGCGAGGGATTGCGCGGCTTCGGGCTGACCGTCGCAACCGGTCGCTTCGCCGCCGACATGAAAGTCGCACTGGTCAATGACGGGCCGGTGACTATATGGCTGGACACGGCGGACCTGCGGGGCGGAAAGGGTTGACGATGCGCAATGTTCACAAAGTCCATGTGCTGTGGCCGGATTGCGATCCAGCCGGTATCCTGTTCAATGTGAACTATTACCGCTGGATGGACGACGCGGCTTTTTATCTGTTCGAAAAGGCCGGGTTGCCTTGGGACGAATTGAAGGTGCGCTTCGGCGCGCCCGGCGTGCCACTGGTCAGCTCGCACGCCGACTTCCGGTCGCCGGCCAAGTTCCGCGACCGCCTGACCATCGAGAGCCACGTCGCCGAATGGGGTGCCACCTCGTTCAAGGTTGCCCATGTCTTCCAGATCGGCGAGCGTCTGGCCGCCGAGGGCTGGGAGCGGCGCATCTGGTGCAGCATCGACCCCGATGACCCGGCAAAAATCACCCCGGTGCCAATTCCCGACGAGGTCAGAAAGGCGCTGGGCGGATGAGCGCGGAACGGTCATTCGCCAGGGAAATCGAGCAGCTGCGCCTCGGCGAGGGTGAGACCTTCCATGGCGAGGGCATCCTGGCTGTCACCAAGGCGCTGCTGCAATCCGGCGTCGCCTATGTCGGCGGATATCAGGGCGCGCCGGTATCTCACCTGCTGGACGTTCTGGTCGACGCGCGCGAGCTAATGGGCGAGATGGGCATCCATGTGGAGACTTGCGCCAACGAAGCCGCGGCGGCGGCCATGCTCGGCGCGTCGGTGAATTATCCGTTGCGTGGGGCGGTGACCTGGAAGTCGATTGTGGGTACCAACGTGGCGGCCGACGGGTTGTCCAACCTGTCTTCGCCAGGCGTCATCGGCGGCACCCTGATCGTGGTCGGCGAGGATTACGGCGAGGGCGCCAGCGTGATTCAGGAACGCAGTCTCGCCATCGCCATGAAGTCGGGCATCTGGCTACTGGACCCGCGCCCGAATCTGACCAGCATCACCGAGTTGGTGCAGCATGCCTTCCCGTTGTCGGAAGCCTCCAACGCGCCGGTGATGATGCAGCTTCGCGGACGGGCCTGCCATGTCCAGGGCTCGTTCACCGCCCGCGACAATATCGCGCCAGCGATAAATACGCACGCCCGCTTCGCCGAGCCGGCGGCCTTCAACTATGCGCGCCTCGCCCATCCGCCAGTGACCTTCGCGCAGGAAATGCTGAAGGTGGAACAGCGGTTGCCCGCCGCCCTAGCCTATATCCGCGCGCATGGGCTGAACGAAATCTTCGACGGCGATATCGGTGCGGTCGGTATCGTGCTGCAGGGCGGGCTTTACAACACGGTCATTCGCCGTTTGCAGGCGCTGGGGCTGGCCGATGCATTCGGCGAGAGCCGCATTCCGCTCTTGGTCCTGAATGTCGTCCACCCGCTGGCTCCAGAACAGATCGAGACTTTTTGCGCCGGCAAGGATGCCGTGCTGATTCTGGAAGAGGGCAATCCGGAATATATCGAACATCAGATCAACATGATCTTGCGCAAGGCGGACCTGCAGACCCGTATCCACGGTAAGGGGATGATGCCGGTAGCCGGCGAATATACCGCTGCGGTAATTGGCGACGGGCTGACGGCTTTCCTGGAATCAACCAGGCCACAAGGCGTGGACATGGCGCCTGTGGAACGCGCCAGCCAGATGGCGGAGGCGGCGCGCGAGGGTGGCCAGAAGGCCTTGCCGCTAATGCTGCCGCCGCGCTGGCCCGGGCTTTGCACCGGCTGTCCGGAACGACCGGTTTTTTCCGCCATCAAGATCCTCGAGCGTGAGATCGGTCGGGTCCATATCGCCGCCGATATCGGCTGCCATGCGCTGGCCACCTTCGAGCCTTTCTCGATGGGCAATTCAATTCTCGGTTATGGCATGTCGTTGGCCAGCGCCGCCGCCGTCGCGCCGTTCCAGGACAAACGCTCCATCTCGATCATGGGTGATGGCGGGTTCTGGCATAACGGGCTGGCGACGGGCGTAATCGGCACGTTGCTGAACGAAGGCGA
>CAXMQC010000181.1:0-2807 GCA_964195285.1 Akkermansiaceae bacterium | reverse complement strand
GCGGATGTGGGATAGAGGATAGAGACGGGCGGGAGACCGTCTCATCCTTGGTCCTCGAAGACCGTGGCTCAGCGAGAATCCTCCCCCGTTGACACAATCAATGGCACTGCATGATGCAGCAGACCTTGCTGAAATCGCGAGCAGCCAAGTCTTGACGGCGAATCCAGAAAAATAGCCGGCCGCCGTCGCCCCACATCCAGCCGGGGCCGGCCTCGTCTGTATCGATCTCCAGCAACAACTCCCAAGCCGATTTGCATTCCTCCGGCGATTCGCCACTGGCTTCCAGCAGGCCCAAGGCCCTCGCCGTTTCCTCGGCCTCGCGGCGCATTGGTCCTTGTACCGGGTTGGCGTTGCCACGCAACGAGTGCTGGGTCTTGTCGCTCCAATGTCCGATGGACTCCCACAATTTCTCGTAGGCCAGCCATGAACTCTCATCCTCATAGTCAACATCCGTGCGGTCCGGCGCCTCCTCGTCATCGACCAACTGAAACTTTTGCTCGAAGCGGATCGTGCAAGGTTCGTAGTAGAGATGCGGTTTCGGTGGGCCGAACAGCAACTGGCCGATCCAACCCCGTTTTCGCGGTGGGCGGGCCGGCGGTTCCAGTCTGACCAGATCGTCGGCGGAACCGTCGAAATACATGAGCTGCCAGGGACGCCAGCCTTCGGGCCGGATTTTCTGAAATGGCGTGAACTTTTCGTCTTCGTAGAAGAACACCAGCCAGCCGGTTGCAGGCAGATCGGGGAGATGGAAACAGTCCGCTGCGTCGGTCAGGTTTATCTGGGCGATCATTTCCAGCGGCCAGTCGCCGTTGCGCGGCCAGGCCATGCCGGGGGGAAGATCGGGCACGCCACCCAGGCGGCTGGCGCCCGGGGCCAGGTCATCGAGCGAAACCCTTTCGGCATGCAGGCGCAAGGCGGGTTGTCCGCCCGCCATCAGGACTTCGACATCCTTGGCGAATGGCGAGTCTAGTATGGATTGGCGGATTTCGGCTTGGTTCATGGTCGTGCATCCCCGCATAGAATGGCGCGAAGATCATTACAACCCGACACTCGTTAATTTAGGGTTTCATAGCCATTACGGCCTATCCCCGAATAAAATCCGGCCCCCGCGTTTATGCGGCGCGGGGGCCGGTCCGTTACATGACAGTGCTGCGGTTGTCAGCGTATCAGTTTGTTAGCCCACTTGCCGTCGTCGCCGACGGTGTTGACGCTGTAGATACCGCCGACATCGCCGTTCTTGTCGAAATCGACATTGCCCGAGGCGCCCTCGTAGTTGATGTCCTTGCCGGCCGCGAGCAGGGCCTTGGCCTTTTTCCATTCACCCGGCCGGATCACCTCGCCCGGCGCGTTGGCGACAGCCCGCAACGCCGCGCCGATCTTGGACCGGTCGGCGGCGCCCGCCTTCTCGATCGCCAGCGCCATCAGGAAGGACGCGTCGTAGCCATGCGCCGCATAGGGCGACTTGGGATCGCCGCCACCAGCCGAATAATCGGCGGCGAAGATCTTGTAGGACGCATCCGCGTCGTCGGAGGCCGACTGGGTGATCGCGATATTGCCGCGCAGATTGTCGGCGCCAATCTGTTCGATTACCGAGTTGTCGAACATGCCATCGGCGGCGTAGAACTTGCCGAACAGGTCGTTCTCGAGGCTGTTGCGGATAATCGCAATGCCGCTGGAGCCGTAATAGGCGAAGATGGCCAGCGCCTCGGCGCCGCCCTTGGCCAGGGTCGACAGTTCCGCGCGGTAGGACGGCTTGTCGGGCTCATGCGCCTGGTTGCCGGTGATGGTGCCGCCCATGGCCTTGAATTCGCGCTCGAACACGGCGGCGATGCCGGCATTGTAGTCGTCATTGGAATAGGTCATGGCGACCTTGCTGATGCCCGAGTTCTTGACCAGCGTGGCAAGCGCCAAGCCCTGATAGGCATCGGAGGGCGCGACCCGGAACACCAGATCGTTGTCCTTGAGGTCGGAAATCGAGGGCGCGGTCGCCGAATCGGACAAATTGACCACGCCGGCCGGGATCGTGACCGACTGGACCATGCCGTTGGTGGCGCCGGAACAGCTGGCACCGACGATGGCGACGACCTGCTCGACATTGACGATCTTGTTGCCGGCGTCGACGCCGGCCTTCGGATCGCAGGCCGAATCGCCGAGGACCAGCCTGTAGGTGTCGCCCTTGAGCACACCACCCTGGTCGTTGATATGCTTGGCGGCGAGGTTGCGGCCGTCGATGATGGCGGCGACCAGCTCGGCGATCGGACCAGTGACGCCACCGACCGAACCGACCTTGACCTCACCCGCCAGGGCGGCCGGCGCGGCGAGCGCGATTGCGGCCGCGGCAAGCGTCATTTTGCTTATGAAGCGCATTGATTTAACTCCCTGTTGTCGAAAACGCCCACTTGTGTGGGTTACGATGGGTTCATCTTGCCCGGCCACGGCGGAAAGTCAACAGCCCACCTGCCGGATCCGGTCAGCCGCCTGGTGGGCTTTTTTCCGCCAAAGGCCGGGCCGGCGAGGTCGGCCGCTGTTCGGGCAGGATACCGTTCGGGAATTTCTGCAGTACAATTTGTAGTACCAGGCCGATCAGGAATATCCGCACATAGGCGGTGCGAATCGCCCAGTCGTCCGGCAGGCGGGTTGTCAGGATTTCCGTCGCCGACCAGACCGTCCACATCAGGAAGGCGCCGAGAATCGCCCCCTTGTTGTTGGCGCTGCCGCCGACTACCAGCATCACCCAGACCAGGAAAGTGGCGGTCAGCGGATCGGTCGCGTTGGGCCCGATGAATTTCAGGTAATGGGCGGTGTAG
>CAXMQC010000180.1:0-2772 GCA_964195285.1 Akkermansiaceae bacterium | reverse complement strand
CGGTCTATGCTGCATACGATTCCCTGATGGGCGAAGCCGCGCAACGCGACGTCTATGCCCTGCCGCCAATCCGATACTGGCGCGCCTCGGCGCCACAGCAGATCCTGGTAAGCGGCGGTGGCGCATTGAACCCGGCCACGGTCTTGAGGGCCATCGCCGGCGATATCGCTGCCGTCACCGGACTGGAGATTGGGGTCGACGCCACAGACGTGGCGGCGCTGCCGGAAGCGATCCCGCTCAACAGCCTCTACATTGTTGTCGCCAGCCGGCCGCTGGGGACACGCCTGGCAAGCGAAATCGGCGTAAAAAGCGAAATGCGCGATCGATTCCATGACGGGCGCTGGCCGGCCCTGGTGCGGTTTCGGCGCAACGACCTGACCGGTCGGGGTGCGCGCACCGGTATTGTCATCATTGCCGACGACCTGCCGGCGGCCGAGACCGAGGCCTTGCTGGGCGTGTCGCTGGTCTGGATGGTGGGCGGCGCCAGTCTGGGCGAGGAACTGGGTGTCCTGGAAAAACCGGGCGGCCGCCCGGGCCTGACCGAACTCGGCAAACAGGTATTCGCCCTGATGTACCATCGCGACCTGTTCACCGGCATGAAGCTCGACGAGGCGCGCAAGACTGCGCGAAACATCCTCGGGCTGGCGGAGTGACGGTATGGCCGGCACTGATTCCACCAAGGATTCTGTGGCGGGTGCGGCCGGGCCGGCAATCATCCTGGTGCGCCCGCAACTGGGCGAGAATATCGGGGCTTCGGCCCGCGCCATGCTGAATTGCGGGCTGGTTGATCTGCGCATCGTCAACCCGCGCGACGGCTGGCCAAGTCCGCAGGCGGTGCGGGCGTCCTCGGGCGCCGATACGGTCATCGAAAACGCCCGTATCTACCAGACCACCGGGCAGGCCATCGCCGGTCTCGAACGGGTCTTCGCCACTACCGCGCGACCGCGCGACATGGTGAAGCCGGTGATGACGCCGGAGGCCGCGGCCTCGGAAATCCGGCGGGTCGAGGCGGAAAGTTCGACCTGTGGCGTGCTGTTCGGCGCCGAACGCATGGGGCTGGATAATAACGACGTTGTGCTGGCCGACACCGTCATCGAGGTACCGCTTAACCCGGCCTACAGATCGCTAAACCTGGGCCAGGCCGTGCTGCTGATTTCCTGGTCCTGGTTCCGCCTGGCCGACGAGACGCCGGAACTTCGGCTGGAACTGGGCGGGACCCGCCCGGCCACCAAGGAAGAATTGGTGAACTTCTTCACCCGGATGGAAGCCGCCCTGATCGAAAGCGGTTTCCTTTACCCCGAGGCCAAGCGCCCCGCCATGATCCGCAACATCCGCAACATGTTCCAGCGCCTGGCGCCGACCGACCAGGATTTGCGCACCCTGCACGGCATCGTCGCCAGCCTGTTCAAACATAAGCGATAGACTCAGGCCGCCTCCCATTCCTGCGTGCGGCCGTAGAAGCCAAGCCGCTCGGTCTCGCTGAACATGACGCCCGGCGTTTCGTAGTATGAGAATACGGCGATCATGCGCGCCCGCGTCCCCTCGACAGGGGTTACCCGGTGCGCCGCATATTTGCCCTTGAAGACAGTGAAGCTGCCGGGGCTGAGCGACAGGGTTTTTACCGAGGCGTCCTGGTCCGTCAGCATCCGCGCGACGCCCTCGTAATTCGGGTCGCCCTCGGCCCGAAGGTCGGGCCGGTACTGGAATTTTCCGCCGGCCCGCGAAGACTGCAACAGAAGCGTGGTGGTGAATTCGGAGCGGTCGAAATGCCAGTTCAGGGCCTCGCCTTCGCGCGATGTCAGAACATTGGCGCGGGCCAGCGCGTCGGCCATCAGGAAAAGCCTGTCCTTGTCCATGACTGCGGCCAGGAATTCGAGGATTGGCGGCCATTCGTAGATCCGGCACAGGATGGACGCCGGGAACTGGTCGGCGCAGATCGTGTGGTTGACGGTCTCGAAGCGGGTCAGCGCCGGATGATCGGCATCCAGCCCCGTGATGGCGTCATCGAAATAGATATTGTGGCCGCGCCGGTGCGTGAAGGCGTGGGCATCGACGACCGGCGTCAATTCAGCGACGCATTTTTCGAGTGCTTGCGGCCGGATAAAACCCTCAAGATTAAACAGACCGCGCACCGCCAGGTCGCTGCGGCAGGCCGCGACAAGGTCCCGGCCCCGCGCCGACTGCAAATCGTCGAGCGGATAGCGGTCGAGATCGAGCAACTGTTCCATTTGCCTGCTTCCTTGTTGTCGGAACCAATTACTTCCTCTTTAGAGCCAAATATGGCCCGGCTTCAAGCTCCGATTAACGGTCCATCAGCCGCTTCCGCCGTGCCAGGCTTTCCTCGGGCCAGAATTTGCTTCGATCGTAATATACCTGGACAGCGGGAATGTCCGGCGGCAACAGCACCCAAGGCTGTTTCGAACATGTAAAGATGTGGATATCGGGCGCCAGACGGTCAGGTGCGTCGAGTGTGCCGACACGGATGAAGGATAACGCGTCGCCCGCGCCGGCATAGTGGCTCCACAGGGCCACGTGGCAATCTGGACAACGAACGATTTTCTGTCCCTTGCCGCTGTTTGACGGCGTGTCCACCGCCTCCGGCGCTCCCTGGACAATGACGACGCGATCGGTTTCGATCATCGCATTAAGGGCGAAGGATGCGCCTGTCTCGCGCTGGCACCAGCGGCAGTGACAGCAGTGTACGAACATCGGCTCGCCAGTCATGCGATAGCGTATGGCGCCGCAGGTGCAGCCACCGTCCATCGCCTGGTC
>CAXMQC010000179.1:0-5177 GCA_964195285.1 Akkermansiaceae bacterium | reverse complement strand
TCGATCCGCGGATCCGCATGGGAAGCACGGCAACCTCGGCCAGAGGCGCCGTATGACCGCTTGTGGCTATAAGCAGCCGTCAGGCTGGTTGGTGATTTACGGCTGCTTTGGGGCGCAAAGCGGACGTAAACCGGGACACCTGTTTACGGCAACCTTGCGGTGAGACGAGAGGTTGATATCCGCCGGCGGCTGCATCGGAAACAATCTTCTCAAAAAAATTTGCGCGAAAAATTTTTCAGAAATATTCAAACACTTGAGGCCCCTCGCGAAGACCGCGGCCGGGGATTTTCGGATATATGTACGGTGGCGTGAGAATTCGGGGGAGGGCGTCCGCGGCCTTGTGTCCTTTAAACATCTACCCTCGGGCAACCGCTTGCGTCGAATTGTCGATCGCGTATGGCTTTGACCACCTTTTTTCGGCTTAATGCGGTGTCAGGCTGGGCGAAAAATCTAGCAGGTCACTGGCCGGCGCCTTGGCCTGGTCCGCCGGTCGCACGCGTTCTGCCGGTATATTGTCGCCGGGATCTGGTCAGATGGGGCGGGTAGGAGCGGGGCATTAGACTTTCACATCGCTGTTTGCGACCTGTCTCGAACGGCGTTATGTTTGACCGTGGCGGTACCGTCTGGCCCTGCGACTGTCGATCGAAAGTCACCGTAGCGGTATCTCCCTCCAGGGCTTGAAACCCTGGAGGAGGACACAGGGGCACTGGCCCGTCACATGAACCAGCCGATTAAGTCAGGACAACTCGTCAATCACCGCTTCAAGTTCCTCAAGCGGGACATCAAAGCGATCGCCGGCGATCACCGCGTTGCGATAAGAGTCAACAAGCATGTACCCACCCAGGTTATTCAGGTGGATAGATCGATCGCGGCTTTTGGTCACGCGCAAGCCGTGCTTGCGAGCTTTCCGCCGCAGTCGGTTTTCGAGTGTAGTAGTCATGGCATGGTCTCCATATCAGTCGTTTGAACGGTAGACCGCGCCTTGCCTTGCCAAGAACGGCATCGATGATGCCGGCTACGCTTATAAAACAACTCCACGACAAAGTATACCCCGCCCAGCATAACCGGGTAGGGCTCAGTGTCAGTGCCTCAGCCGCCACCGCAGCCAGCGGACCTTGCTTCGCTGGCACTGGATAACCGCCTGGCGGCGCAAGAGGCGTAGTAAGCAGATCATGGCAGGGGCGGTGCCGACAGGCAATATCCGCCCCGGTTCACCAGTCGCCGGGTTGACGGCAACGGGGCTGGCCTTCACGCGCTTAAAGCCTCCAATGCCGCAATCATTCGGATGCAGATATTGCGGCTGGTCGGGATCGTCGCCGTAGTCGGGGGCGGCGTAGTCTTGCCCCGGCTCGTTATCGTAGTCAGGTTCCATGTCGCTGTCCGGCTCGTACTCGTCGCCGTTCGGTTAACCACATTTCCCCCCCGCGGGCAGTGATTAGGCCGAATCCACGAAAAAAATGTCAAAAATTGTTATCGCGGAGATCTCTCATAGTTGGTTTGGGCCACGACGGCGAACGAAATGGCGCGGCGGGAGTCGAGTCGCGATGGCGCCGGATTATAGCGGACATAGCTAACGCCCCAAAAAAAAAGGAGAATAGAGCGGTTTTTGGAACAAGACGCCCGCGCGCTGGTTAGCTACAGGTAATTTCCTGCATCCCACCGGGCGAGGGCTAGAACCAGGGTCATTTGGCGCCGGCCGGTCCGGGTGAAAATCGGTTTGAAATGAATCAAACGTGTCCGCAGCGTGTCCGCAGGCCCTGTGTGTAGAGAAAAAAATGCCGGGATCTCAATCGATCCCGGCAAGTTGAACAGGGAGGCTTCACGTCTGGGAGACGTAGGGTCCTAGGACCCTTCGGCAGTAGGCATGGCGCCCACCGCCTAAGCTTGTTCGCTACACGAAGCAGCGCTCAAGCTATCCTTGAGATAGGACGAAAGCTCGGCAATTTCCATACCAAAAAGAGCAATACTGATATGCAAAAACTGCATAGCTAAGCCTTCGGCCTATGCAACTACGTAATTAACGTTTGGAATCGATCAAAAATTCCCTTCCGCGATCTTACGTAGCAGAAAATCTCTAAATACGCTAACACGTTTTGACTGTCGCAACTCTTCCGGATAAACGAAATAGGCTTCGATCGCCGGACCCGCCAGTTCCGGCAGGATGCGAACCAGGGTCGATGTCTCGGGAACCATATAATCGGGAAGTGCGGCAATACCAAGGCCGCTGCGCACCGCCCGGTAAATGCCATACAGATTGTTAATCCGCAGAACCGGCCTGCGCGGGTGTTCGGGGTCCGCCCCTGAATCGGCCAGCCAGTTGATCGAGGCCACTGGCGGCGGCGCGTCCTGACCATATAGAATAATCGCGTGCTGGTCCAGTTCTTCGGCCTCGTTCGGCGCCCCGTGTTCGCTGAGATATTCCGGTGCCGCAAAGATGTGGCTTTGCACCGCCAGGAGATGGCGCTGGACGAGATCGGGTTGCTTGGGCTTGGCCATGCGAATGGCGACATCGGCCTCGCGCATGCTCAGATCCATCGAGCCGTCGGTCAAAATGAGGGCGACCTCGACTTCCGGGAACAATTCGACGAACTCCCTGATCCGCGGTGTCAGCCAGGTCGTTCCAAAGGCAACGGTGGTGGTAATTTTCAGCGGTCCCGACGGCCGCTCGCGGCTTTCCGAGATCAGCGCCTCGGCCATCGACAGCTTGTGAAAGACATCCTTGACCGTGCGGTACAGAACTTCGCCCTGTTCGGTCAGAATCAACCCGCGTGCGTGGCGATGGAACAGCGGGATATGCAGGCTCTCTTCAAGCGCGCTGACCTGCCGGCTGACCGCCGACTGGCTCAAATTCAGGGTATCGCCGGCATGAGTGAAACTACCTGCCTCGGCGACCGAATGAAATATTCTGAGCTTGTCCCAATCCATGGGGCCACACCTTGCCCGCCGATGGCGGCCGGGGAAAGACATTTTCCGCCGTGAATACCCCCGTTAGCGACCTTTTACGGAATTTTGTGTGAATTACCCTGTCAAGCCGCCTTGAATTTTTTCAAAAACGCTGACAGGCGGTGGCGGCGTTGTTCGCGCTTCAGGTAGCTTTCGCTGACTACCCAGTTCAGTTGAACGGCGCGCCGCCGGCCCTCGAAGGGCTTGTGGCCGTGCCAGGCCTCGGGGCCGCAGCGGAAGGCCAGCATGGTGCCTTCGTTCGGCGGCACTTCGGCGGCGTAATCTTCGATATTGCCGGGTCCGCGGAGCAGCCGGAGGCGGCCACCGCTCTCTTCCCAGGGCGGGTTCAAATAAATAAGAACGGTAATCAGCTTGCCCTTGGAATCGACGTGGATCTGGCCGTCGCGTTCGCGACAGCGGTCGCGCACGGTAACCATCGTCGGCCGGCCAGCAAGGTCGACTCCGAATTTTTCCTCGATCGCCGACGTCATTTCCGGCGACTGGATCTCCGCCAGGGCCTGTTCGAAGGACGGCCCGCAGGTAACCGAGGAGACCGGGAAGCTGCCCGGCTTGCCGACGTCCGGATAATCCCTGTGCAGCGGCTCTAGCGCTTCGCCGCGGATAAAGCCGGGTACGGCTATATGGTCGAAGGGATCGTGATTCAGCGGGGTTTCGCGCAACCGGTCGATATCGATCAGCATTTCCGGTGCTCCTTCTCGAATTTCTCAATTCCCGTTTGATAGCGCGGAACGCGCGCGCACGCCAGAGCGGGTTGCCCTGCGGCGGCCATCCGCGGCGTTATCCCGCTTGCCCGATGCGCCGGCATCGCGCGGCGCGTGATGCCTGATGGAATGGCCGCCGGAGGGCAAGAGAGCAGTTCCGTATAACCGTTAAAGGCTCTAGGTCAGCAGCCCGCGAATCTCCGCCGCCAGTGCGGTTCTTTCATCCAGGGCGTCATAGTGCCAGTTTTCCAGCCGCCCGTCGAACGGACGCGTAATGCCCGCTGCCGCCAGACTTTCGTGAAATCTGTCGAATGTCGTGCGACCGCCACCGGGCAGCCGGAACACATGGACCGGCTTGCCCGTATAACAGGCTTCCGAAACCATATTGGCCGAATCACTGGTCACGACGAGCGCATCGGCCAAGCCCAGAAAGGCGAAATAGGGATTGTCGCCGCTGCCGTCCCAGATTTCCACCGGCGCCCCCTTCAGGCGTTCGCGCAACAAGGCTTCATTCTCGGCGCCGGTCCGCCGTGACGCGGTTATCAATAGCCCGCAACCGGCCTCTTCGCAGATCCTGGCCAGGCCGGCGGCCAGGCGCTCGGCGGCGTCCCGGTCGAAGCGATAGACGCGGTTGGCGCCACCGATCAGCACCGCCACAAGGGGCCGCGGCAAGTGCGCGTATCGGGCCTCGAATTTCCGGGCTTCCGCCGCCAGCTTCTCGCTCGTGACGTGATGCAGCGCGCCGAGTGTATTCCTGACATTCGGGCCGGTCAGCCGGTCATGTGCGGAGGCCGTCACGAGGTCGAATTTCGCCGGGTCGATCCGGGGATGCTGTATATGCACGCAACAGGTTGCGCCGCCGCTCAATTTCCTGATCGCCAGGGCCGGTCCTACCGAGCGCTCTCCGGCGCTGACCAGCAGGCGAGGCCAGGGCGGGACCAGCGGGTCGCCCCCGGTGCCGACGCCCAGCACCCCCGGCGGCCATAGCTGCGGCGGCAGCCAGCGCCAGGGCAGCCGCGAGTGGGTATGCTTGTCGATAACCGGCAGGCCTACCGCCTCGGCCAGCCCCAGCGCGCCATTGCGCGTGCCGGCCTTGCCGTCCGTCAAAACCCAGGTAACGTCGGCTGTCAATTCTCAGCTCCTTGGGGAAAATTCCGGTTCAGTATGTGCCGGCACGGCGGCGCCCGCGCGATCAGCGAACGCATTATCGACTTATGGCACTTGCAAGCTGGCCGCTCAATTGTAATATTGTTGCGCATATTATACCAAGGACCGTAGATAATGACACATTTGATGGCGCACGGCGGCCCGTTGGGCAGGCGTGGTCCGCGGCGCGATGCACCCGCATCGGGCAAGGGCCGCAACGCACCCGGCGGGCCGCCGCGCGTCACCGAAGGCCGGGTTCCCTTGTCCGCTCGCTGCGTTGCGCTCCGCTTGTGGTGCGCGGCACCACGGCGCGCACCGCGCCTGACGAACGGACAAGGGAACCCGGTCAAATGGGTCATTATCAAC
>CAXMQC010000178.1:0-4599 GCA_964195285.1 Akkermansiaceae bacterium | reverse complement strand
CGATGGAAGGCCGCGCGGCCCCGATAAAGTCCACGATGCCCTTGTTCACCAGCGAAACCATAAGGTCGGGCGAGGTGAAACGCCCGACCGCGACCACCGGCTTGCTGGTCATCTGCTTGACGAAGGCGATGGTGTCCGATTGCGAGCCCTCCGGCGAGAAACGCGACGTTGTGGAATCGTTGGACCAGCCGGCCAGATTGACATCCCAAAGGTCCGGCAATTCCCCCAGCATTTCCAGGACGGCCTTGCCTTCCTCCTCGACGGTAACCCCACCCGGGCCAAGCAGCTCGTCGACCGCGAAACGCACCGCGACGGCGCAGGAATCACCGACCGCATCCTTGGTGTCCTCGATCAGTTCACGCAGCAATCGGGCGCGGTTTTCGATGCTGCCGCCATACTCATCGGTGCGCCGGTTAAAACGCCGCGACAGGAAATGCGTCGGCAGGGACAAGCCATGTCCGGCATAAACGTAGACCACATCGAAACCCGCTTTTTTCGAGCGAACCGCCGCATCGCGGTGCCATTTTCGCAGTGCCTTGATATCCGACTTGTCCATGGCGCGGGCATGGATGGGGTCGTAATTGTCGACAACCATATCCGACGGCGCCATCGGCACTTCACGGCTCATCCGGTTGACCGCCTCGTGGCCGTTATGGGTCAACTCGATGCCGGCCAACGACCCATGTTCGTGCACTGCATCGGTCATGAGCGCCAAGGCCGGGATGTCGCGATCGTCCCACAGGCGGGCCTGCGGACTGGGACTGAAGTCGCTGCTGTGATGAATATCGCATTCTTCGGTGCAGATCACGGCCCAGCCGCCTTCCGCCTTGACCCCGCGCATGCCGGCAACCGCGCTGGGCATGGCATGGCCCATGCCGTTGCAATGCGGTACCTGGTAGAACCGGTTCCTCGCGGTCACCGGGCCGATTTTCACCGGTTCGAATAGGATATCGTAACGTGGATCGCGCGGCATTCCTGCCCCCTGTTTCAATCGTGAACTCGACTATCATGCTGGCCAATTCACGAATGGCAAGACGCATCTGTCATAAATTTCGACATGCCTCTTGCGGGCTCGCCGCCGCGGGTGGCAGGGTCCGGAATTCGACATCCACCAATCATTGGGGAAAATGCGTTATTCATCGAGAGTGGAGAAAATTGGCGGCGAGGGCGCGCAGGCCTGGGATATCCATTCTCGCGCGGTCGAGAGAATTCGCCAGGGCGACGACATTATCCTGTTAAGCATCGGCGACCCCGATTTCGATACGCCGCCGGCCATCGTGGACAGCGCTATTGCCGGATTGCGCGGCGGCAATACCCATTACAACGACGTCATTGGCGACCCGCCGCTGCGCCAAGCCATCGCCCGACAACATGCGGTGCTTACCGGCCTGGAAACCACCATGGACCAGGTCGCCGTGTTTTCCGGCGCACAGAACGCCTTGTTTGCGGCCGCCCTGTGCCTGCTGGATGACGGCGACGAGGTTATCGCACCCGAACCCATGTATGTAACCTACCAGGCCCTTGTCGGCGCCTCCGGCGCATGTCTGGTGCCTGTTCCAAGCTCGCGCGACAATGCCTTCCATTTCGACCCGAAGGCTATCGAGGCGGCTCTGGGCGACAAAACACGGGCAATCCTACTGAATACGCCGAACAACCCGACCGGCGCGGTGTTGACCCGCCGCGAACTGGAAGCGGTGGCGGAAATCTGCCGCGCGCACGATCTATGGCTGATCTCCGACGAGGTCTATGCCAGCCTGACCTTCGAGGCCGACCATATCAGCCCCTGCAGCCTGCCGGGGATGGCCGAGCGGACAGTCACCGTCAGCAGCCTGTCGAAATCGCACGCCATGACGGGCTGGCGTGTCGGTTGGACGGTGTCGCCGGTCGATCTGGTGCGCCATTTCGAGAATCTCGCGCTTTGCATGTTGTATGGCGGTCCGGGTTTCGTGCATGACGGCGCGGTTGCGGCTTTGACCAAGGATATTGCCGAGGTCGCCGAAATGAAGACCGAAATCCGCGCCCGGCGCGATTTGGTGTGTTCCTTGCTGGCAAACCTGCCCGGACTGGAATGCCTTCGGCCCGATGCCGGCATGTTCGTGATGATCGATATCAGGGCGAGCAGTCTTTCCGCCTTCGACTTCGCCAGCCGTCTACTGGATGAGCAGGCGGTCTCTGTCCTGCCTGCCGACGCATTCGGCCCCAGCGCGGAGGGACATTTGCGGCTCGGCCTGTGCACCAAACAGGACAGGTTGCGGTTCGCCTGCGAGCGAATTTCGGCATTCGCCGTATCAATAAAAAAGTAACGCAAAACAAACGTTTAATCCGCAATAATTAGGTCTAACGCCTATTTATGCGATTGTCTCCAGGTCGGTCATGTCCTCGCGAATTTCAATGAGGGTCGGGCCATTTGCGACCAGCGCGCTTTGCAACGCATCGGCCAGCGCGGCAAGGCTATCGGCGCGCACCGCTTCGGCGCCATAGGCACGGGCCAGCGCCAGGAAATCCGGATTGCGGGCATGCACACCGATTTCCGGTATCCCCTGTTCGACCATGCCGAGCTGGATTTGACCCAGCCCGTCATTGTTCCACAACAGGATCGGCAGCGGCAGTCCAAGTTCGACCGCAACGGCGATCTCCGGAAGCGTGAACTGGAAACCATAATCGCCGGCCAGCGCGATACCGTCCCGGTCCGGTTGGGCCAGTTTGGCGCCGATCGCCGCCGGTAGCGCATAACCCAGCGTTCCGAAACCTACCGGATGCAGCCAGCACCGCGGCCGATCGACCGGAAAGCCATAGTTGCCGGTATAGGCGATCTGCGTCATGTCGGTGGCGATAAAGGCATCCTCGGGCAAGCCGGCACGGATGACCTCCAGCACGGCGATATGCTTGCGGGCCAGCGGCCCCCGTTTGGACGCTGTTTGCCGGCGGATTTCCGCGATCGCCGCAAGCTTCCGGTCACCCGGCAGTTTGTTCTCAACGGTTCCAAGTGCGGATATGAAACGCCCTGCATCGGCGCAAACAGGCAGCGTGGGCTGGTGATTTACCGATAATTGTTCATGCGAAATATCAACCCTGATCGACTTGCCGGCGAGGTCGGGTACGCGATCCCGCCACCAGTCGGTTTCCGCCAGCTCCGATCCCAGGATCAGTACCAGGTCGGCCGCGGCGATAAACTGTTGGACCGGTTCCAGCGACAGGGTTCCGCCGAGCGACGGCGCATGGGATTCCGGGAAAATACCCTTGCCGGCCGTCGTCGTCACAACCGTGGCGCCAAGCGACTCGGCCAATGCCACAATCGCCTGGCGCGCCACCCCGACCGCGCCGCCACCCAGCAATATTGTTGGATTTTTCGCCGCCGCCAGCCATTCCCTGGCCGTTTCCACCAGCCGGGCATCCGGGGCCGGAACTGGCGCCATGGCGCCAGCCTCCCAGTCGCCTTCGGCCATCGCCGCCAACACGTCCAGAGGCGCCGAAAGATGCCAGGGACGGGGTCGCGCCGCGGCAAAGGACGCGAAGACCTTATGCAGAAAAGGGGGGATTTCCGTTGGTTCCAGTGCGAGCATGCTGCCGGCGGTCAGCGGGGCGGTAACCGCGCGCTGGTCTGTAATTTCATGTAGGCGACCCCTGCCCAGTCCCAGATGCACGGTCTCGTTGACCGACGAGACGACCAGCATGGGCGTCGAATCAGACCAGGCCTGGCCGATCGCGGTCGCGATATTGGTGACGCCGGGCCCGGAAATTACGACGCAGACACCCGGCCGCCCGCTGGCGCGGGCATAACCGTCGGCCATGAAGCCGGCGCCCTGTTCGTGCCGCGGCAGGACATGCCGGATATCCGAGCCGGCCAGCCCCTTGTACAGTTCAAGTGTGTGAACACCGGGGATACCGAACACGGTATCGACGCCATAGGCTTCCAACAGGCCGGCTATTGCCTCGCCGCAGCTGCGATTTGCCGGCATCCGCCCCGGCCCGTGGCGTCAGAAGGGAATTTCGTCGTCTAGGTCGCCGCCGGCCGGCGCGCTCTCACCACCGCCACCGCCGGAGGAACCGCCGCCGCTCTGCTCGTAAGATCCGCCGCCGCCACTGGAATAGTCACCACCACCCTCGGCACGGCCATCCAACATAACGAGACTGCTGCGAAACCGCTGCAGCACCACTTCGGTCGAGTATTTTTCGACCCCGCTCTGGTCGGTCCATTTGCGGGTCTGCAGCTGGCCCTCGAGATAAACCTTGCTGCCCTTGCGCAAATACCGCTCGGCCACGTCAACCAGTTTATCATCGAATATCACCACGCGGTGCCACTCGGTCTTTTCCTGCATCTCGCCGCTGTTCTTGTCGCGCCAACGCTCCGACGTAGCGACCGATATATTGCACAATTTGCCGCCATTCTGCATGGTCCGGACTTCCGGATCGCGGCCCAGATTGCCGATGAGGATGACTTTGTTAACGCTGCCTGCCATGAGTTTCCCGTCCTGGTTCGCTTGATATTCCCTTTGTCGCTCCGCCAGACAACAAGGCCTGCCGGATTTGCGGTGACTATAACGGCTGGCGTCGCTGCTCGCCAGCCGCAAAACCAAACGCGGGGGACTTTCGTACGAG
>CAXMQC010000177.1:0-6151 GCA_964195285.1 Akkermansiaceae bacterium | reverse complement strand
GGTGGCCGCACGGTTCCGAGGTGCCGCTCATTTCGGACAGATCCTGCAATTCGCCTGACCCAGCAGGCTCCCTCGGCACAACGAAACAGTCCGGAACTTTTGGTATTAAGTGTTAGGACGGATCAAACACAGCCGGTCGGCTTAGGCAGCCCGGCGATCTTACAGGCTTGCTTGGCCGGGCCGTAAGGGAAGAGCTCGTATAGATATTGGCTGTTGCCCTTCTCCGGCACCATCGTCTTCTTGACGACCTTGATCAGCACGCGGATTGGCGGGGCGATGCGATATTCCTCGGAATAATTACGCAGGAAGTAGACGATTTCCCAGTGATCGGCGGACATGTCGATCTCTTCGGCCTCGGCGATAAGCAACGCCAGTTCCTTGGACCATAGGCCAACATCAGTGATGTAGCCTTCGGCGTCCGAATCGACGGTCGTACCGTTGAGCTGATATGTCATATCTCCAGATTCTCCGTCTAACTACTCTTCACACCCGCTGTTTTTCATTCAAAGCCACGCTTGGTGCGCCTTCCGTTCCGCCGCAAGATCCACAAATCCTCCGTAATCCACGACCTTGACGCCGTCAACCAGTGCTGCATCGTCAAGCCCGCGGGCCGCCAGGTCGGGACCCAGAACGTAAAATCTGAAATCGCCCATGCGGCCGCCAATTTTCGGCGCCGCCTGGCCACCAGCAAGCGCGCCATAAACGCCGTCCTCGATCAGCAGGATAGCACTGCCCCTGGCCGCGAGCCTGAGGCAACTGTCCAGCACATTGCGGTCGAGCGGTGACTTGTTGACTGTATGTAGCATTTGCACGGTTCCTAATTGCTAATGACCACGTCCTGCGCCGCCATGATCCTGCTTAATTCCTCGGAACTCAGAACTTCGACATCGATAACGAGATCGTCTTCGGTCAGCCCGCGGGCCTCCAGCGATTCCTTTTCGACGTACAGTTTTTCGACGTCATAGCCGTCCAGCGCGCGGAAAGTGGGTGAAAAGTTCTTCATGTTGATGCCCGCGGTGTCCTGGCCCTTCTTGAGCTGAAATACCCCGTCATCGGCGAACACGACACTGACATCCTGGTCGAATGCCGCCGAAACCAACACTATTTCCAGCGATTCCAGCGCATAAACCGTGCCGTAGGGCGCCTTGCGGTTCACGAACAGGAACCGTTTCACCACGTCCGGACTGAAATCGTCTTCTCCCATCATGACCGCCGGTATCCCACTCCCGTTGCCTCAGTCGCCGAAGGTGACCAGCCGGTCACCGATTATGCCGGCCTCGATCAATTGACCCAGGCCGGAAATCCGGAAGCCCGGCGCCAGGATTTCGTCCTTGATACCGCGGCGAAGCGCGGCTGCCACGCAGACCACGAGGTCGACATTGTGCTGTTCCGCCAGTTCGGACCACAGCTTGACCAGATTGCGGTCGTCCGACTGTGGTTCCGACAGCTTGTTCGCGTTGTTCACGCCATCATGGTAAAAAAACACACGTATGACCTCGTGGCCCTTTCCGATGGCCGCCTTGGCGAACTGGTACGCCGAGTCCGACGCCTGATGCGTGAACGGCCCTTCATTAACCAGAATTCCGAATTTCATCGCTTATTACCAATGCTCGTTGATCAAGACTCATATGACGGCACCCGATGACCCGCCAGGTATGGTCGCTATCAAGCCCTATTACCGTATATTCCTAACTTATTACATTCGAATCTCCGCTCGTGAATTCAGCGAATTTTTCGTATCCCGCTGGTGACTATAAGAGTCTAATCGAAATATGCGTGTAAATCACTTTCCCAGGCGCGGATTTTTTGGGTGGCTTGGAGATAGCCGGCTCACCGGGTCTCGTGCGCGGCGGATCGGCAGAACTTACCCCAATGGTGTTTGGGGGCTGGACAAGTTTGTTCGGGGAACGATGTCCTGCATTGTCATTTGGCATAGGTCGTTGGCGAAACCGATGGCGGATGGCTTATATTGGGGCGACGATAAATCGACAGGATCGAAAGAATGCGTTTTACCGAGATCGATATCGATGAGGATGCCAAGGTTCGCTGGCGCCTGGCGGTAAGCGACATGGCGTATGCCGGCGAACAAAGCGGCGGGCCAGGCTGAGATGGATTTTCTACCGGTTTTCATGGCTGTGAAGGACAGCCCCGTCCTGGTCGTCGGCGGCGGCAAGGCGGCGGCTCGCAAGGCGGAGCTTGCCTCGCGCGCCGGCGCCGCCGTTACCGTGCTGGCGGCCGATATCAGCGACGACATGGCGACCCTGATCGCCGAACGTGGCCTGACGCATGCCACTCACGCGGTCACGCGAGCGGATTTGGAGGGCTGCAGCCTCGCCTTCGGCGCCTCCGACGACGAGGCGCTGAACGAACGGGTGCATGCGCTGGCGCAAGCCTGCGGCGTGCCGGCCAATATCGTCGACCGGCCGGAGCTGGGCCAGTTCATCATGCCGGCGATCCTCGACCGCGACGGCGTGGTGGTTGCGGTGTCGTCGGGTGGCGAGGCGCCGCTGCTGACCCGGATGATGAAGGCGCGCTTCGAGACCCTGGTGCCGGCGGCCTACGGGCGGCTGGCCCGCTTCGCCGGACGCTGGCGCGGCCGGGTGGCCGCGGCGATCGGGGACACCGACCCGCGCCGCCGTTTCTGGGAGGATATATTCGAGGGCACGGTCGCCGAACTGGTCTTCGCCGGCCGCGATAGCGAGGCCGAACACGCCATGCAGGCGCGGCTGGAGACTGCCGTCAAGGGTGTGGTAGAGCAGCCCCGGGGCGAGGTCTGGCTGGTCGGCGCCGGCCCGGGCGACCCGGACCTGTTGACCTTCCGGGCATTGCGCCTGATGCAGCAGGCCGAGGTTGTGCTCTATGACCGGCTGATCGGCGACGGCATCTTGAACCTGGTGCGCCGCGACGCCGAGCGCATCTATGTCGGCAAATCGCCGAAGAACCACACCATGGCGCAGGAAGAAATTTCCGCCCAGCTGGTGCGCCTGGCCGGCGAGGGCAAGCGGGTGCTGCGGCTGAAGGGCGGCGACCCCTTCATTTTCGGGCGCGGCGGTGAGGAGATCGAGGCGCTGGCGGCGCAAGGCATTCCGTTCCAGGTGGTCCCCGGCGTGACCGCCGCAAACGGCTGCGCGGCTTACGCCGGCATCCCGCTGACCCACCGTGACCACGCCCATGCCTGCGTCTTCGTCACCGGCCATGGACAGGGGGATCAGGCCCCCGACTGGAAGGCACTGATCCAGCCCGGCCAGACCATCGTGGTCTATATGGGCCTGTCGGCGCTGGCTGAACTATCCGCCGGCTACATCGCCGCCGGCGGCGACCCCGACATGCCCGCCGCCATCGTCGAAAACGGCACCCGCCCCGACCAGCGCATCATCACAGGCACCGTCGCCGACCTGCCGGCCCGCAAGGAAGCCGCCAATCTCGGCCAGCCCGCGCTGATCATCATCGGCAGCGTGGTGACCCTGCGGGGCGAGCTGGCGTGGTTCGAGGCTGTGGCTTCACAGCCCGACGGCCGATAGGTCCAGTTTGCCGCCGGCCACCGGCGGGCACCAGAAATAGCTGCCCGTTAGCGGGCGGGTGAAGCGGAACAGGCCGTCGGTGATGCCGTCCTCCTGGCCGGTCATGCGGGCGAGCTGGGCCTCGAAGGCGTCGACGGATTTGCCGAAGGCCACGAACATCAGCCCTTCGCCGCCCGATTCCGACCAGGGCATGGAGCGGCGCAGCAGGAAGGCCTCGGGGTCGAAACTTTCCTGTGCGGTGCGCTTCACATGGGCCGCGGCCGGGGCGTCGTCGAGTTCCTCGTTATCGCTCAACCGCCGCCCGATGATGTTGTCGCGCTCGGCTTGCGCAAATGTCTCGAAATGGTTGAGGTCATGCACCCATTGCTGGACCGCGACGAAGCTGGAGCCGTCGAGCCCCGCCTTTCCATTGCGCAGGAAGGCGGCGTCGATCGCGGCCTCGCCCACGGGGTTCTCGGTGCCGTCCTCGTAACCCGTCAAATCGAGGCCCCGGTCGAACCTGAAGCCGTCCACTTGCCGGTCGCAGCGAAAGGCCGGATCGGCGGCCAGTGTGACAGAGCGCGCACACCCGGCGATCCGGCCGCGGTCCTCGCCGCGGAACCAGACCCAGAGATCCGCCTGTGTCGAGGGGATGGCATGGCCGGGATCGGTCAGGGCGGGGAACGGCCGCAAACCGTCAACCGCCTTGCCCAACGCCTGAATAAGCCCAGGGCCCAGCCCGACCACGATATCCTCGCCGCCGGCCCGCGACGCCAGCGCCACCAGGACCGGCGCGGGGTCGGCATCCGCCGCTAGGCTGAATTCCAGATAGCGTGAATGGCCGGGAACAGGGGGCAGGATACCGGGCTGATGCGATGTCATGATGTCGGTTCCGGACGGTTGTGCGAGTTTGGTCTTTCGGATGAATCCTGCCGCCGCTCGGGCGCGCGCGCAAGCCCCTATTCGAATGGGCAGCCGGCGCCGTATCGGTGATGATCAGAATTCGGTCGCTGAAAGCGTCCCATTTTGGCACTATCGGGCGATGGCAAAGAATTCGAGACGTATCGCGGGGTGGCGCGAGTGGGTAGGGCTGGGGGGGCTGGGCGTCGAGGCCATCAAGGCCAAGCTCGATACCGGTGCCCGAACGTCGGCCATTCACGCCTTCGACGTGGAAAGCTACCGCCGTGACGGCGAACAGCGGGTCCGGTTTTTTATTCATCCGGTACAAAAAGACGATACGCTCAAGATCGCCTGCGACGAGAAGGTTGCCGATATTCGCACCGTCAGCAATCCTGGCGGCCGGCGCGAAAAGCGCTTTATCATCCGCACCGACTTGCGGCTGGGCGGCGAGGTCTGGCCGATCGATCTCAGCCTGACCGATCGCGACGAAATGGGCTTCAGGCTGCTGATCGGGCGCACCGCGATGCAGGGACGCCTGATGGTCGATCCGGACCATTCCTTTCAATTGGGCAAGAAAAAACGAAGCAAGAAAAGAGGGATAAAATGAAGATCGTCATGTTGGCCCGAAATCCCAATCTCTATTCCCACCGGCGCATGGTGGAGGCGGCGGAGGCACGGGGCCACGAAATCGACATCATCAACACGACGCGCTGCTATATGAACATCACCACGCACCGGCCGCAGGTTTACTACCAGGGCGAACCGGTCAAGAAAGTCGATGCCGTGATTCCGCGTATTGGCGCGTCGGTCACCTCCTATGGCGCCGCCGTGGTTCGCCAGTTCGAGATGATGGGCGTCTGGTCCCTGAACGAATCGGTTGCCATCGTGCGGTCGCGCGACAAGCTGCGCAGTCTGCAGCTGCTGTCCAAGCACGGGATCGGCCTGCCGGTGACGACCTTCGCTAACGATACCAGCCGCGCCGAGGAGCTGATCGACATGGTCGGCGGCGCGCCGGTGGTAATCAAGCTGCTTGAAGGCACCCAGGGCGTCGGCGTGGTACTCGGCGAAACCCGCGATTCGGCGAAAAGCGTGATCCAGGCTTTCCGCGGCGCCAAGGTCGATATCCTGGTCCAGGAATTCATTCGTGAGGCCGACGGCGCCGATATCCGATGTTTCGTCATCGACGGCAAGGTGGTCGCCACCATGAAGCGGCAGGGTCCGGAAGGGGAATTCCGCTCCAACCTGCATCGTGGTGGCGCGGCCACGAAAATCAAGATCACCCCGGAAGAACGCTCGACCGCGGTACGGGCCGCCAAACTTCTAGGCCTCAATGTCTGCGGTGTCGACATGCTGCGCTCGAACCACGGGCCGGTGGTCATGGAAGTTAATTCCTCGCCCGGCTTCGAGGGCATCGAAAATGCCACCAATATCGACATCGCCGGCAAGATCATTGAACTCATCGAAAAGAACGCGCCGAATCGGAAAACAAAAACTAGAGGCAAAGGTTAAACAATAAATTTAACAGAATAGGCGAAGAAAGTTGGCATGGCGGACAAACCCGTTCTGATTGCTGGCGGCTGGCTCGACGGCGGTACCGGCCTGGAATCCGCGGTTTAGGGCTCGGCTGTACCGCCTCTTTCTAATTCGTCCGACGCCTCCAGCGCCTCCAGCGCCGCCAGCCAGTCCGATTCGGCCGCCTTGATCTCCCGGTCGATTTCGCCCGCCCGTCGGTTCAGTAACGTGACCTCGTG
>CAXMQC010000176.1:0-3840 GCA_964195285.1 Akkermansiaceae bacterium | reverse complement strand
AATCGGAAAGACCGACTTGAACGCGCCCTGGAGCCCGGAATCCGGGCGCTCGTCGGCGGGCACTTTCGCCATCAGGAACTGCGCGTACGAATTCTTTTGCACTTCGATCAGGTTCGGCATAGGCGCGACTTCGGGGATTCGACCGAAACTCTTGCGGATACGCTTACGACCCGTGAACGACTTCGCCATAATCTAAACCTCGTATAATTCGATGTGCGATAACAAACTTACTCAAATAAACCGGGCCAACCGCCGAAGGCGCGTCGAGGGGCGACGCCAAACGGCGCGCCCCTCGCGGCCCTATAGGCCCTGAAAAAACTGACTATTTGAGCTCAACGCCCGCGCCAGCATCTTCCAGTTTCTTCTTGACCTCTTCAGCCTCGTCCTTGCCGACGCCTTCCTTGACCGGATTCGGCGCGCCATCGACGAGATCCTTGGCTTCTTTCAGGCCAAGGCCGGTGAGGGCGCGGACTTCCTTGATGACGTTGATCTTCTTTTCGCCGAACGTGGTCAAAATAACGTCGAAAGTGTCCTTCTCCTCGGCCTCGGCTTCGCCGCCACCGGCACCAGGAGCGGCGGCAACGGCCACCGGAGCAGCAGCGGAAACGCCCCACTTCTCCTCAAGCATCTTGGACAGATCGGCTGCCTCAAGCACAGTAAGGGCAGACAGGTCGTCCGCCAGTTTTTCAAGATTTGCCATTTTTCATACTTTCCTAAACTCGAACATTCGGGACTAAGGTCCGGACGCCGCTTCAGTCCTTTGCAGCATAGGCGCTGAAGACCCTTGCAAGCTGGCTGGCCGGCGCCTGTGTGACGATGGCGAGCTTGCCCGCGGGGGCCTGCAGCAATCCGATAATCATTCCACGCAACCCATCGAGCGACGGAAGTTTCGCCAGCGCCTTCACGCTGCTGGCATCAAGCCCCTTTTCACCAAGGGCGCCCGATACAATGGCGAGCTTGTCGTTCTTGTTCGCGAACTCGACGGCGACCTTGGCGGCCGCCACCGGGTCGACCGAAACGGCAATAGCCGTCGGCCCGGCAAAATCATCGGTGAGGTGCCCGAACTTTGTGTCTTTCAACGCCAGTTTGGCGAGCCGGTTCTTGGTTACCCTGAACCGGGCGCCTGCATCGCGCATCTTACGCCGAAGATCGGACGCCTCTGCCACGGTGAGGCCGGTCTGATGGGTGATTACCAACAGCTCGTTCTCATCGAAGGTCTGACGCAACTCGGCGACCAGGGCTTCCTTTTTTCCACGGTCCACTGATCGTCTCCGATATGTTTGGCCGGGCTCCACCTGGAACGCGGCCGGTTCAAAATTGGACAGTTGTCCAGGGATCGCTCCCCTTGCTCCTGGCCGGTTACGCCTGTCCCAGCGGTTCAAGTATTGCAGGCAAGCCCGCGAAACTATTCACCATCTGTCTATTGCCGGCCGGTTTCCCGATTATGGCCCTTCTGGTTCAACCCTCGGGGCGCGCCTGCAGTCTCGGACAGGTTATCCGACGAACGCCGCCACATGGCGACGCCCGCCGGAAATCATCAGGCAGCGCCGCTAAGGCTGCCAATTTCCAGCTGCATACCGGGGCCCATCGTCGAGCTCACCGACACACGCTTGATATAAGTTCCCTTGGCGCCGCTTGGCTTGGCCCTCGCGATCGCGTCGAACACGGCGCGGATATTTTCCGCAATGGCGTCCTCGGCGAAACTGGCCTTGCCGACACCGACATGCACAATCCCCGCCTTCTCGGCACGGAACGTCACCTCGCCGCCCTTGGCGGCCTTGATCGCATCGGTGACATTCGGGGTAACCGTGCCCAGCTTCGGGTTCGGCATCAGGCCGCGCGGCCCCAGCACCTTGCCCAGACGGCCAACCACCGCCATCATGTCCGGCGTCGCGATGCAACGGTCGAAATCCATCGCGCCGCCCTGGATTTTTTCAGCCAGATCCTCGGCCCCGACCAGATCGGCGCCCGCCTTGGTCGCCTCTTCCGCCTTGTCGCCCTTGGCGAACACGGCAACGCGCACGGTCTTGCCGGTACCGTTCGGCAGCTGCACCACGCCACGGACCTGTTGGTCTGAATGACGCGGATCGATGCCCAGATTCATAGACAATTCAACGGTTTCGTCGAATTTTGCCTTGGCGTTCTCCTTGACCAGCTTGACCGCGTCGTCGAGATCATAAGCCTTGCCGCGATCGACACCCTCATAGGCGGTCCTGATACGCTTTCCCTTAGCTGCCATGACCTTATCCCACCACTTCCAGGCCCATTGACCGGGCCGAACCTTCAATCATCTTCATCGCCGCCTCGACATCGTTGGCGTTGAGGTCGACCATCTTCGCCTCGGCGATCTCGCGCACCTGCGCCCTGGTCACCCGTCCAACTGTCTCGCGGCCAGGCTCGCTGGAGGCCTTCGGCAGTCTCGCCGCCTTCTTCAGGAAAAACGAAGCCGGCGGCGTCTTGGTCTCGAAACTGAACGACCGGTCCGCATAGGCCGTGATGACCACGGGGATCGGGGTTCCCTGTTCCGTGTTCTGGGTATGGGCGTTGAACGCCTTGCAGAACTCCATGATGTTCAATCCGCGCTGACCCAGCGCGGGACCGACCGGTGGCGACGGATTCGCCTGACCTGCCGGTATTTCGAGCCGGAATACGGCCTCGATCTTCTTTGCCATGTCTTCACCCCATATCGTCGTTACGGGTTCGCGGTACGGCCTTGGCTGGCCTCCCGCGGGTTATATGCCGCCCGATGCGGCTACTACAGTTTCTCGACCTGCGAATATTCCAGATCGACCGGTGTCGCCCTGCCAAAGATCGACACCGAAACCTTCAATCGCGCCTTTTCCTCGTCGACATCCTCGACCATGCCGTTGAACGAGGTAAACGGTCCGTCCGAGACTCTCACCTGTTCGCCGACCTCGAAGGTGACGGACGGTTTTGGCCGCTCCACGCCTTCCTTCACTTGGCGCAAAATGCGATCCGCCTCGGCCTCGCTGATCGGCGCGGGCTTGCCCTTGGCGCCCAGGAAACCGGTAACCTTCGGTGAATCCTTCACCAAATGCCATGTCTGATCGGTCAGCTCCATTTTCACCAGCACATAGCCGGGAAAGAATTTTCGGTCCGAACGGACCTTGGAACCGCGCCGCATTTCCACGACCTCTTCGGTCGGGACCAGCACCTCTTCGAACATGTCCTCCATGCCTTTGGCGACGATCTGCTCCTTGATCGACTGCACGACTTTCTGCTCGAAGCCGGAATAGACATGAACCACGTACCAGCGTATCGCCATGTCAGCCTCCGATCCGCAAAACGACCTGCACCAATTCGGCGAAGATCATATCCACCGTCATAAGGAAGATCGATGCCAGCGCCACCATGACAAAAACCATGGCGGTGGTGATTCCGGTCTCCTTGCGCGTCGGCCAGGTGACTTTCGATACCTCCTGGCGAACCTGGCGGATAAACTGTGCCGGTGACGTCTTAGCCATAGTCTGTTGGTAGCTCCCGAGGCTTAAAACCAATAATCCAAAATCGTCAGGCGGTCTGGCAGGAGTGGAGGGACTCGAACCCACAACCCCCGGTTTTGGAGACCGGTGCTCTAGCCAATTGAGCTACACTCCTTTACACCCGTTCGCGTAATGCTGCCGGGCCGTCAACCGGCCCGGCAAATCTCCATCAACGCCCTGCCTATATAGCCTTACTCTTACTCTATAATACCGGTAACGACACCGGCGCCGACGGTTCGGCCGCCTTCGCGGATCGCGAAGCGCAGGCCCTCGTCCATCGCGATCGGCGCGATCAGCTCAACCTGCATCGAAATATTGTCGCCCGGCATCACCATCT
>CAXMQC010000175.1:0-8242 GCA_964195285.1 Akkermansiaceae bacterium | reverse complement strand
GCCATGCGCGCGAGATCTTCCGGACCGTACAGCCCGCTTTCACAGATCAATATCCGGTCCTCCGGGACCATGGGAGCCAGCGCCTCGGTGGTGGCGATATCGACCGTCAGCGTCTTGAGATTGCGGTTATTGATGCCGATCAGGGGGGATTTCAGGTTCAGCGCCCGCGCCATCTCGGCGGCGTCATGCACCTCGATCAACACGTCCATTGCCAATTCATGAGCCAGCGCCTCCAGTTCGGCCGCCTGGCTGTCGTCCAGTGCCGCCATGATCAACAGGATGCAGTCGGCGCCCAGGGCGCGGGCCTCGTAGACCTGGTATGGATCGAGCATGAAATCCTTGCGCAGCGCCGGCAGGTCCACTGCCGCACGGGCCGCCACCAGGAAGTCGTCATGGCCCTGGAAATACGGTTCGTCGGTCAAGACCGACAGACAGCTGGCGCCACCCTGCGCATAGGCGCGGGCCAGGGCAGGGGGGTCGAAATCGGCGCGGATCAGTCCCTTGCTCGGCGAGGCCTTCTTGATCTCGGCGATCAGCCCGTACCGTCCCGCCGAAACGCTGGCCGCCAAACCGTCGGCGAACCCGCGTGGCGATGAGGCCGCGGCCGCGCGTTCTTCGATCGCGGCCGGTGGGCAGGCCAGTTTTGCGGCGGCGATATGGTCGCGTTTGTCGCTGCAGATATTGGTCAGAACGGCGCTCATGCTCGCGTGACACCGGCGATCGAAATCAGTTTCTCAAGCGCCGCCTTCGCCTTGCCGGAATCGATGGAATCCGCGGCAATCCCGGCCGCCTCACTCAAGTCTGCCGCCGCACCGGCGACCACCAGGGCGGCGGCGGTGTTGTAGACCACGATATCGCGATAGGCACTGGCCTCGCCATCCAGCACCTTGCGCAGCGCCGCCGCGTTTTCCTCTGGTGTACCGCCCTTCAGGTCTTCCGCTTTTGCTTCCGGCAGTCCGGCATCGTTCGGTGTGATCTCGAAGGCGGATACGGCGCCATGATTATACTCGACCACGTAGCTGGGGCCGGTCGTCGTAAGCTCGTCCAGCCCGTCGCTGCCATGGACCACCCAGGCGCGTTCGGCGCCGAGATTGCCAAGAACGCGGGCCATCGGCTCGATCCAGTCGCGCGAGAAACAACCGACCAGCAGATGCTTGACCGACGCCGGGTTCGACAGCGGGCCAAGGATGTTGAAAATAGTTCTGGTGCCCAGTTCAACGCGCGTCGGCCCTACATTTCGCATGGCACCGTGGTGCCGTGGCGCCATCAGGAAGCCGATGTTGGCCTCAGCTATCGCCTGTTCGACCTGATCGAATTCAGCCTCCACGTCGATCCCCAGGGCGCCGAGAATATCCGCCGCGCCGGATTTTGAGGTGAAGGCGCGGTTGCCATGTTTGGCGACGGGAACGCCGCAGCCGGCCACGACGATCGCGGTGGTGGTGGAAATATTGTAGGTACCCGAGGCGTCGCCGCCGGTGCCGACGACATCCATCGCGCCCTCGGGCGCCGTCACGTGGATTGCCTTGGCGCGCATCGCCCTGGCCGCGCCGGTGATCTCCTCGACGGTTTCGCCACGCACCCTCAACGCCATCAGGAAACCGCCCATCTGCGAGGGCGTTGCATCGCCCGACATCATGATATCGAAGGCCCGTTCCGCCTCTTGCTCGCTGAGCGTGTTGCCGTCTGCCACCCTGGCCAGCAACTGCTTGAAATCCTGAATGTCCCCGGCCATGCAATACCCCAATGTCCCGTTGTTGCCGCCTGATATAGCAGGCGTTGACGTGAATGAGCCACAACTCTTTCCGGCAATTGAAATTGGCGCGAATAGACCGAACGGTCTATATCGGTTTGCAATCAAGCGTCGGCGCGAGCCTTCAAGAAAGTCAATTTGTGGCTTATAGAAACCTGAAGCAGCAATTGGACGCCGGCCGAATCGTCATCCTTGATGGCGGCACCGGCACGGAACTGCAGAAAAGGGGCGCGGACATGGACCCGGCCGCCTGGTGCGGCCCGACGACTCAGGCCAATGAAGAGCTTCTCGTCGAGATCCATGGCGACTACATTCGCGCCGGCGCGGACGTGATCACCGCCAACAGCTTCGCGTCATCGCGGTTGATGCTGTCGCCGGCCGGCTATGGCGACAGGATGGAGGAAATAAACCGGCGTGCCGTCGAGGCTGCATTGACGGCCCGCAAGGCAGCGTCTGCGGAACGGGGTGTGCTGGTTGCAGGGTCGTTATCGCATATGATCCCCATAACCGAAGGCACGGCAAGGTTCGACCCGGCCCTGGCGCCATCCGACACCGAGGTCGCGGATGCCTTCGCCGAAATGGCCGTAATACTGAAAGCGTCTGGCGTGGATTTCATCATTCTCGAGATGATGTACCATCCCGGCCGAACGGCGCTGGCTGTCGAGGCGGTGCAGGCAACCGGCCTGCCGATCTGGTTCGGCCTCAGTGCGCGGCGCGCGCCCGATGGCCGGGTTCTATCCTTCGATCATACGCAAGACCTGCCGGTCGACGATATCGCTTGCCTGATCCCGCCCGGCTTCGTCGATGTCGCGGGTTGCATGCATACCGGCCCGGATATGGTGGGCGAGGCGCTCGATGCCGTACGGCGGCATTTCGACGGTCCGTTGATGGCCTATCCGGATGGCGGCTATTTCGAAATGCCGGATTGGCGATTCGTCGATGTTATCGATCCGGCCCGGCTGGAGGAATTCTACCGGGAGTGGATCGCATCCGGCGTCCAGGTCATCGGTGGCTGCTGCGGCCTGACAGTGGACCATATCGAAGCCGCCGCGCGCGTGCGTGACTCCCTGGCTTAAGCTGGGCCCAAATTTTAAGCGGGGACAGTTTCGTAGCCGACAACTTTGAGAAAATTAGCCAGCAGGGCGTGGCCATGTTCGGTGGCGATGCTTTCAGGGTGGAACTGGACACCGTGGATCGGCAGTTCCTTGTGCTGTAGCCCCATGACCAGGCCCTCGTCGCATTCCGCGGTAACCTCGAAGCAGTCGGGCAGGCTCTCGCGTTCGACCACCAGTGAGTGATAGCGTGTCGCCGAAATCGGATTGGGCAGGCCCGCGAAAACGCCGGCGCCATTATGGCTGATCTGACTGACCTTGCCATGCATCGGCAGGGGCGCGCGCACCACCTTGCCGCCAAAGACCTGGCCGATGGTTTGATGGCCCAGACAGACACCCAGCAATGGCAATTTGCCCGCCGCCTGTTCGACCAGTTCAAGGCAGATGCCGGCCCGATCCGGATCGCAGGGTCCCGGCGAAAGCACGATTCCCCTGACGTTCATTTGCAGGGCCTCGCCGGCGGTCAGGGCGTCATTTCGCCGCACCGAAACCTCAACCCCCAGCTCGCCCAGGAAGTGGACGAGGTTGTAGGTGAAGCTATCGTAGTTATCGATTAACAGAAGCATTTCAATCCCTTGGCACGGGTTCATGGCGCCTGCGCAACCGCCCGCCTTATAGCAGCCTTTACAGAGCGACGAAAGAAAGCCGCGCAAGAAAATTCATAGCTTCCAGTTTTGGGAAAGTTTACCCTTGACCTTCCAGTTTCTGGAACCTTTATCTCAAGGGCCCGTTGATCGAATACGGCATGAATTAAGAGGAGCAGACCATGACCACGGCCGATCTGGCTCAAAATACACGCGACATGGCGATGGGCCATGCCAAGCTAAAGGTAAGTGGCATGACCTGCAGCGCCTGCGTCGGCCATGTGGAGAAAGCCTTGAAGGCGGTGCCCGGCGTTACCGCCGCAACGGTAAATCTGGGTACCGAACAGGCGGATGTGGATTTTGACGAGGGCGTCGAAATAGCCGATCTGGGCCGCGCGGTCGAGGGCGCGGGTTACGGCGTCATTGCCGACGAGGTGACACTGTCTGTAATGGGAATGACCTGCTCGGCTTGCGTCGGCCATGTGGAGCGCGCCTTAAAGAAGGTGCCCGGCGTGTTGGACGCCAGCGTCAATCTGGCGACCGAGTCAGCGAAGGTGTCGTCCGCCGGGGTCTCTTCCGCTGACCTTATCCGCGCTATTGAGACTGCAGGCTATGGTGCTGTTTTGGCCGACCAAGGGCAACCCGACGACGAGCGCGCGGCCGCCGCAGACCGGCGGGAGATGCTGGTCGTATTGGCATCGGCGCTATTGTCGTTGCCGCTGGTATTGCCGATGTTCGGCCATATCGTGGGGCTCGATTTTGCTTTGCCTGGCCCGTGGCAACTGGCCCTGGCGGCGATCGTACAGTTCGCGATTGGCTGGAACTTCTACGTCGGCGCCTGGAAAGCCGTGAAGTCGCTGACCGGGACGATGGATCTGCTGGTGGCCTTGGGGACCAGCGCGGCTTTCGGGCTCAGCGTGTACAACCTGCTTACGGTTGCCGTCGACCCGCATCTCTATTTCGAGGCGTCGGCCGCCATCATCACATTGGTCAAGCTGGGCAAGTGGCTGGAAGCCCGGGCGCGGCGAGGCACGTCGGCGGCGATCCGCCAACTCATGAAACTGCGGCCCGACCAGGCCCATGTCGAGCGCGACGGTGAGGTTCTGACCGTTCCCGCGACGTCGGTTGTGACCGGCGAGGTCGTGGTGGTGCGGCCGGGCGACCGGATACCGGTCGATGGCGAGATCCTGTCGGGTGACAGCGCGGTGGACGAATCGCTGTTGACCGGCGAGAGCATCCCCGTCGGCAAGGCGCCCGGCGACCGTGTAACCGGCGGCAGTGTCAATGGCGACGGGTTGCTGCGCGTCGAGACCACCACAGTGGGCAGGGAATCGACCCTGGAACGCATCATCGCGTTGGTGGAAGGTGCGCAAGCCGCCAAACCGCCGGTGCAACGGCTGGTCGACAGGGTGACCAATGTATTTGTACCGGTGGTGGTGGCGGTGGCCATCGTAACCGCGCTGGGCTGGTTGCTGGCCGGCGGGACCATGGAGCAGAGTATCATCGCCGCCGTGTCGGTGCTGGTGATCGCCTGCCCCTGCGCACTGGGCCTGGCGACTCCGACGGCAATCATGGCAGGGACCGGGGCGGCGGCGCGCGCCGGCATCCTGATCAAGGACGTAGAGGCGCTGGAGCGCGCCGGGGCGGTCGACACAATCATCTTCGACAAAACCGGCACCCTGACCCTGGGGCACCCGGAAGTGACCGACATTTTGCCCGCCGGGGAGTTGGGTGAAGAGGGTTTGTTGCGCCTGGTGGCCGCGGCCCAGCAGGGCAGCGAGCATCCCTTGGCCAAGGCTGTGTTGTCGGCGGCCGGGACGCGGGATCTTGAACTCGAGGCGGTGGACGGCTTCAGCCGGGTCGGCGGGCGTGGCCTGACCGCACGGGTCGCCGGACAGGGATTGTGGATCGGCAATCGCGGCCTGATGGAAGAGGCCGGCGCCGACATAACGGAACTGGAAGATCGCGTCGCCGCGCTGGAGGCCGATGGCAAGACCGTTATGTGGGCCGCCGGCGAGGACAAGCGGGTGCTCGGCGCCATTGCCGTGGCCGACCAGTTGCGGCCCGAGGCTGAAGCGGCGCTGGACATATTGCATGACCGCGGTATCGCCGTGATGATGCTGACCGGTGATAACCACCGAACCGCCGAGGCCATTGCGCGGCGGTTAGGGCTGGACGATTTCCGCGCCGAAGTGCTGCCCGGCGACAAATCCGCCATGGTCGAGCGCTTGCGGGCCGAGGGCCGGGTGGTCGCCATGGTTGGTGACGGGGTCAACGACGCGCCGGCCCTGGCCGCGGCCGACATTGGACTTGCCATGGGCACGGGCACGGATATCGCCATGGAAACGGCGGGCGTTACCCTGATGCGGCCCGACCCGCGGCTCGCCGCCGACGCCATCGACGTCAGCCGCGCCACCGGGCGCAAGATCTACCAGAACCTCTTCTGGGCCTTCATTTACAACGTCATCGGGATCCCGCTTGCAGCGCTCGGGTTCCTCAGCCCCATCGTCGCCGGCGCGGCCATGGCCTTCAGCAGCGTAAGCGTGGTCAGTAACGCGTTGATGCTGCGTTCATGGAAGGCAAAGGCATCTGTTCAGATAGATAAAGCAGTTGACTAACGAGAATTAAGGAGAATTAAGATGAATATCGGGCAAGTGGCAAACCATTCCGGCGTCAACGCCAAAACCATCCGCTATTACGAGAGCATCGGTCTTATCCCAGAGGCCAGCCGTACCGGAAGCGGCTATCGTTCATATGGTGGCAAGGATGTGGATCTGCTGCGCTTCATTCATCATTCTCGCAACCTGGGCTTTAGCGTAAAGGATGTCGGCAGGCTCCTGGATTTGTGGCGCGACCAGAATCGTGCCAGCGCCGACGTCAAGGCGCTCGCCCTGTCGCACATCGCGGAAGTGGACCGCAAAATCGATGAGTTGCAAAAAATTCGCGACACGCTGACGCATCTGAGCCAGCGCTGCCACGGCGACGATCGCCCCGACTGTCCGATCTTGGAAGAACTGGCAGGCGAGACCGAGGATGGATGACCGTTGCCCGGATAATTCCGTAAAGTTTCAATAATTTCGAAACGATTGGACGGTTAGAATTTTCTCTGTAGGCTGTATATGTACGGGTAACAGAGGAAAGCATGCGGCGAAGCAAAGCTTCCAGAGCTATCGCGAACAGACGGCGTGTCCACCGGCGCCGGAAAGCGATCCCGGCGACGCGGTCGGTTGCCCCGTCATGGCGCGCATGGTTTGTCGAAAGAACCCGTGCTGTCCTATCGTCGCAGCGTCGCGTTGGCGCGATTGCAGGCCGGCATCTGCGGACCATCTCTATCCAATGCGCCGATTGTTATGGCTCGTGCCGCGTGCACTGTGCGTCAGCCCTATCCGTTCTGCATCGAGATATGTCCGCGATCCGGCGTTACCTGCGTGCCCGGGGTGCCAGACTCTGGGCGGCTGCCAATAGCGAAGTCGAACTGCCGGCGATCGATCTGGCGCCCTTTCTCCGGGTTGCCAGTGCGTTGTTCGCCGCCCTGGCGATCGGTGTCGCCGGGTTTACCGCCTGGCAAATAATCCCCGGCAAACCGAAGGTGGACAACCCGTCAGCGCTTGTTGCCGCGAGGGATCATCATCCGGCGCTGTACCAACTGCCTGCTGTCCAATCGCCGCTGCCGGTCGCCGCGGGAGACCATCATCCTGCCCTGCACGACCCGCTCGACAGTCAGCCGCCCGTGCAGATTGCCGTCAGAGACCATCATCCAGCGCTGCATTCTGCGTTGCCGGATCAACAGGCCTTCGAGAACCTGGCCGAGCCGTTAGACGCCGAGGCGCAAATGGTCGGCTCAACCCTTGGGCCGGAGGACGAGATCGCCGATCCAGCCGATTGGGAAGCGGTGCTTGCGTCGGATATCGATGACCAGGATTGGTACGATTTCGCGACCGCCTTCCGCCCGGAAGAAAACCAGATGGCGGATCTGTTCGAGCCACCGCACGCGCGCATGCACCCCGATATCCCGCATCGGTATCCGCGATCGCCGGCGTTATCCGGCGTCCCGATCGCACCCGAACCGCTGGCCGATAACCTGCACGCACAGCCGCTGTGGTTGGCCAATGCCGTGGTTCCGCGGCATCGCGGCAACGGGCCGATGATCGCCGTCGTGATAGACGACGCGGGTATCGCGCAAAATCGTACGGCACGGGCCATCGCGCTTCCGGCGCCGCTGACAATCGCCTTCATCCCCTATAGCGGCAATCTGGAAAAACAGGCCCGTGCGGCCCGCTCGCGGGGTCATGAGTTGCTGTTGCATATTCCAATGGAGCCGGGCAGCGCCGATGCCGACCCGGGTCAGAAGGCGCTGCTGACTTCCCTGAGCCAGGACGAAATCATGCGCCGGTTCCGGTGGGCGCTCGACCAGTTTGACGGCTATGTCGGGGTCAATAATCACATGGGCAGCAAGTTCATGGCGCGCAGCGATCTCGTCAAGCCGGTGCTGGACGAGATCTATCAGCGCGGCTTGCTGTTCCTGGATTCGCGAACCAACCATAACACTGTCGGTACGCGGTTGGCGCAAAGCATGGGAATGCCGCATGCGACCCGAAACGTCTTTCTCGACAACGACCTGGATGCCGAGAAAAGCAAGGCGCAGCTGGCCGAATTGGAGCGCGTTGCGCGCAGGAAGGGCCATGCTATCGGCATCGGTCATCCCCATGACGTGACCACAGAAACCCTTGCCAAATGGATTCCAGCGGCGCGTGCCAGGGGATTCGTCCTGGTGCCGGTCAGCACCATCGTGAAGC
>CAXMQC010000174.1:0-4120 GCA_964195285.1 Akkermansiaceae bacterium | reverse complement strand
GCAAGTCGACCTTCATGAAGGTCCTGTCCGGGCTGCACCCACCGAGCGAAGGTACCCTGATTTTCGATGGCGACGCGGTTCATTTTAACAGCCCGCGCGAGTCGCGCGACCTGGGTATCGAGATGGTGTATCAGGACCTGGCGCTTGCCGGAAACCTGAACATTGCCGAGAACATCTATCTGGGGCGCGAGCCCAAGCGCGCTGTTCTGGGCGGCATGCTGAAACTGTCCGACCACAAGGCCGGGCTGCGCATGGCGCAGGAACATCTCGACAGCCTGAAAATTCACGTCAAGAGCGTCGAGCAGAAGGTTGAGGAACTGTCGGGTGGCCAGCGGCAGGCCGTTGCCATTGCGCGGTCTACCGCGTTCGACGCGCGCATCGTGATCATGGATGAGCCGACCGCCGCGCTTGCGGTCAAAGAGGTGGGTAAGGTTCTGGACCTGATTGTCGGCCTTAAGGAACGCGGCATTTCGGTGGTCATTATCTCGCACCGGATGGACGATATTTTCTACGTTTGCGACCGGGTTATGGCGCTCTACCACGGAACCAACTTTGCCGAAGCCGAACTAGCGGACACCAGCCGCAGCGAAGTGATTGGCTGGATCATGGGATCGAAGGAAAACCCCGGCGAGGTGGCTCATGACCGCGTCCAATAACGTTGTGAATGGCGACAGCCCGGAGGCTCCCGATACCGATCCGTTGCGCGTCAAACTGATCCCGTTTCTGGATCGTTTTGGCATTCTGTTTGTCATCTTGCTGATCGGCCTGGTGATGTGGGCGCTTCAGCCGGATGTGTTTTTCACCTGGCGCAATATTACCAATATTTTCAAGCAGACCGCGGCCAACGGCATGTTGTCGATCGGGATGTTTCTGGTCATCCTGACGGCGGGAATCGACCTGTCTGTCGGATCGGTTCTGGCGTTTGGGATGATGACGCTGGCGGTGGCGAATGCAGGCGGCGTGCCGTGGCCTGTGGTGCTGGTACTATCGCCGCTGGTGGGTATGTTTGTAGGCTTTTTGAACGGGCTCGGCATCACCAAGCTGCGCATGCCGCATCCATTCATCATGACACTGGGCATGCTGTTCATGGCGCGGGGCGCGGCCAATCTGATTTCTGGAGGTGTGCCCTATTCCGGCCTGCCCGACCCGGTCCGATTTCTGGGATCGGCGCGAATTTACCTCGGGGAAATCGACGGGACGAGGCTGAATCTGCCGGTCGTGTTTCTGGTGACAGTTGTGGTTTATTTCGCGTTTTGGGTTTTGCTGGAACACACGGTTTTCGGGCGGCGGATTTACGCTATCGGCGGCAACCCGCAGGCCGCGCGGGTAAGCGGGATCAACGTCGACCGGATGCTGATCGCGGTTTACACCCTTTGTGGGCTGATGGCCGGCGTGGCCGGGCTGATCATGGCCGGCCGAACGAATTCAGGGTTCCCCAATGCAGGAATCGGGATGGAGCTGGAGGCCATTGCCGCGGTGATTATCGGCGGCGCCAGTTTTTTTGGCGGGCGCGGGCATGTGTTGGGCATATTTGGTGGTGTCATTATCATGGGACTGATTAAAAACGGTCTGAACCTTAACAATGTCAGTTCTTTCTGGCAGCAGATACTGATCGGTGCGATCATTGTTCTGGCAGTGTATATCGACGTACTGAGGCGAGATTTCGGGACGAGACACTGAATCGCGAGAAACTGGGATGCCGGAATATACCGGCGAAAAATATCTTCGGTGTTTTTGAAAATTGAACAGTGAAGGCAAACACAAAAAGGAGAATCTTATGAACAAGTTTACAGGTGCAACTGCTCTGATTGCCGCTGGTTTGCTGGCCAGTATGGTTTCGGTGGCGTCGGCGGCCGATACCATTATTGTCAGCATGAAGGGCCCCGGTGCGGGCAATCCGTTCTGGGCCGCGGTTCAGCGTGGCGCCGAGGAGAGAGGTAAAGAACTGGGCGTGAAAGTTATTGTGATGGCGCCGCCGACCGAGTCGGATGTGGCGGCGCAGATAGCGCAGATCGAAGACCAGCTGGCCAAGGGTGTCAAAGGCATCGTCCTGGCCCCGACCGATCCCAATGCGCTGGCCCCCGTAGTGGATGAAGCGATCGCGGACGGCGTCCCGGTGGTCTTTGTGGACACCAAGGGCACCAACGCCGGCGTGACCTATATCGGCACTGACAACAAGGCCGGTGCGGCACTTGCCGCCAAGCATATCTGCGACAATGTCGCCAAGGGTTCCGACGTTGCCATCCTGCAGGGCATCGTCACGCAGTCCACCGGCAAGGCGCGCGCCGACGGTGCGCATGACGGGCTGATGGCATGTGGCCTCAATATCGTGGCCGAGCAGACCGGCGAGTGGGACCGGGCCAAGGGGCTGGCGGTAATGGAGAACATCCTGACCGGCAACCCGAACCTCAAGGCGGTTTTCGCCAGCAACGACAATATGGGGCTGGGCGCCATCGAGGCGCTGAAATCCGACGGCATGCTGGCCAAGGTGTTCGTGGTCGGTTTTGATGCAAACCCGGATGCGGCGGCGAGTGTTCTGGCTGGCGAGATGTCGGCAACCGTTGCGCAGAACCCCTACAACATGGGTGCGCTAGGCGTTGAAAGCGTGCTGAAGCTCATGAAGGGCGGCAAGCTAGATCCGGTTATCGATACCGGCACCGTGCTGGTCGATAAGGCGAACGCGGCCGACTTTAAATAGCCCAACCCGGTTCATCATCGGGATAAACGATAAGCAGGCGGCCTTCCGGGGCCGCCTGCTGGATTTTAGGCCTTGGTCGTTGGCGGTGATTATTCAACGCCATTCGGCTGCAGGTCGCTGTCAGCCTAGCGTGGCATGAACGCGCCTTGCCACGTGAACGCGGTATTCGGCGCGACATCGGAGCCGTCCGCCGAAACCGTGGACATCATGGTCGGTGTGGCCGGTTCGGTCCTGGCGGTCGGGCAGCCTTCGCCGGTGAATCGCCAGGAAGGATTGTTGAGCACCCTTGAGCAGCAGGCGAGTTCTTGTGCGCCGCCCGGACGCTGCAGGCAAACGCAGGTGCCCTCAACGTAGGATCGGTCGGGAGACCTGCATATGCACTGTTGTTCGGCTGCCGATCCCACCGAGCCAAGGCAGATAATCGCGAAGCCCAAACAAGCCAAAAGACCGGACAGCGGTCGTATTCTAGTCGTCATGACAAGCTCCCTCTGAGGTTCGGCGACCCGGCGTATTTCGGGTTAACGCCTCGCGAACTCGTTCATACTTTAAGAATATGCCCTTTGAACCGATTTCACAAACGAGATTACCCGATGCGGCGGATTAAATAATTTTGTCTTAATTATCATGCACATAATACCAAGGAGCGCTGATTCCCGTCAATGAAAGCGCCATGCGCGTTCGAAGCGGCTGGCACGCGAGAATATCCTTGAACCGTCCCGCTGTCGGCATCCCACTGCGCCCGCCGGCATCCGGCCATTGAAATCTGCGTCTCAAAGATCGGTATATTTCTTGGCGGTTCCTTTCGCCTTGTCGACCGGATATTTGCGAGCGTTGAGCTCGATTTTCGACATCGCGGCTTCGGTCAAATCGATATCCGCGCGTTCGCAGATCAACAGCAGATAGAGGAATACGTCGGCGCATTCCTCGGCCAGGGCGGCGCGAAACTGGGTGTCGCCCTGGGCCGCGCTCTCCACCGCCTCATCTTCCTTCCACTGGGTCAGCTCCATGATCTCGGCGGCCTCCATGGCGGCCGACATGAACAGATTCTTCAGGGAATGGAATTGCCGCCAGTCGCGTTCGTCGCGGAATTCGATCAGGCGACGGGTCAGTTCGTCATGGTCGGGTTTCATCTGCTGCGCGCCCGTGCTGTTCAACCGGGTCACGCCATAGCACAGCGCCGGCGGCGCGGCGTCAATAAAGTTCCCGCCGCGCGCCGCACCAAACCCCATCGGGGGCGTCTCGTCACTTCAAAGGGTTGTTTGATGGACGCCGACGAGAACTTGTGGGCGGTGCCCTCGACGGTCATCATCCGATTGTATCCCCACTGGTATTCGTCGGGTGCATAGTCCTCCGGACCACTCGCCCAGGCGCCTGAACAGGTCGCGTGGGAGCCCATGACGTAAGGCTCGGACATGGTCAACT
>CAXMQC010000173.1:0-6911 GCA_964195285.1 Akkermansiaceae bacterium | reverse complement strand
CGCAGGTCGCCGCCTTGAGCCGCCCGGTCGATTTGGACGCCTGGCCGCGCCTTCTCCCCATATCGGCTGTCGCGACCCAGCCGCTGCCGGACGGGCTGAGCCCGATCAAGCCGATCCCGTCCTCGAACGCCAGAACCCGCGCAGTGCTGGAACAATGCTGCGACCTTCTGGTGGCCGCAGAAGCGCCCCTGAACGCGTTGGACGCGAAATCGGGCGATGGCGATACCGGCAGTACACTGGCAACCGCAGCACGGGCGCTGAAGGGTAGTCTGGACAGAATGCCGCTCGCCGACCTGACGCAGCTTTTCCGGGCCATCGGCACCGAGCTCAGCCAGACCATGGGCGGTTCGTCCGGGGTTATCCTGGCGATCTTCTTCACCGCCGCCGGGGACGCCTTGGCCAGTGGCCAGATGACCTCCGGCGGGTTGGCGGCCGGGTTGGCGCGGATCAGCGAAGTCGGCGGCGCCAAGGCCGGTGACCGCACATTGATCGACGCCCTCGGCCCGGCGCTGGAGCAATTGCCGAACGGCATCGATGCCGCGGCCACGGCGGCACGGGCCGGTGCAAATGCGACCGCCAGCATCCGCCGCGCCATGGCGGGCCGCGCCGCCTATGTGCCCGAAGAGATCCTCGCCGGGCACAATGACCCAGGCGCCGAAGCCGTTGCTTTGTTGTTCGAAGGATTGAACACATTGCTGAAGGAAGCGTGAGGGAGGCCAGGTGACACAACGCGAAAGCAGCATATCGCCAAGACCAACCGCCAATGACATCGCACGGGCGGCCGGTGTAAGCCTCGCCACGGTGGATCGGGTTCTGAACCATCGGCCCGGCGTGCGTTCCAAGACCATCAAACGGGTGCAGAACGCAATCTCGGAGTTGGGCTATGTGCGGGATGCGACCGCCGCCAACCTGGCGCGCAAGCGGCGCTATGATCTGCTGTTCATCTTGCCCGAAGGCGACAACGAATTTGTCAACGCGCTGGAGGGCCAGATCGCCGAACTGTCGCTCCGGTCCCTGCCAGACCGCACCAATTTGAGCATTATCAAGGTGCCGGCCTTCGACCCCAAGGCGATGGCGCGGGCCATAAGCAAGCTGGATTCCACCGCCTATGACGGGGTCGCCATTTTTGGCCCGGAAACGCCTTCGATCCGGGACGCCATCGATGGATTGAAACAGAACGGCGTCGCGGTTGTGGCGCTGGTATCGGACCTGCCGAGTTCGAAGCGGGATCACTTTGTCGGTATCAACAACACCGCCGCCGGGCGCACGGCGGGTCAGTTGATGGGCCGGTTCCTGCGCGCGGCGGCGCCGAAGATCCTGGTGCTGGCAGGCTCGATGCTGGCCCGTGACCACCTAGAACGCAGGCTGGGTTTTGACCGCGTCATGGCCGAAGAGTTCCCCAACATCACCGCCCTGCCATCGATCGAAGGGCACGACGATCCGGAGGTGGTGGAACGCCTGCTGCCGGTGGCCTTCGAGGCGAACCCCGACATCGGCGGCATCTATTCGCTCGGCGCGGGCAATATGGGCCTGGTCCGGTTCCTGCGCCAACACAGGCTGGACCAGAAGGTCGTCGTCATCGCGCATGAGCTGACCATGACTTCGCGCGAGGCGCTGAGCAGCGGGACCTTCGACGCGATCATCTCGCAGGACACCGGCCATCTGGTCCGCAGCGCGGTCCGGGTGCTGCGCGCCAAGAGCGACAAGCTGGAGATCAATCCGTCGCAGGAGATCATCCGGATCGACGTATTTCTGAAGGAAAACATGCCACCTGCAGCGCTACTGGCTGCAACAGGCCGGAACAACAATGGGAGGATGACATGAAGACCATCAAGGGGCCGGCGCTGTTTCTTGCGCAATTCGCCAGTGACGACGCCCCATTCAACTCCTGGGACGCGATCACCAAATGGGCCGCCGATTGCGGCTATAAGGGCGTGCAAGTGCCGAGCTGGGACGCCCGGCTGATCGATCTGGCCAAGGCGGCATCGTCGAAAGACTATTGCGACGAATTCAAGGGGAAGGCGGCCGAGAACGGCGTCGAGGTGACAGAACTCTCGACGCACCTTCAGGGCCAGCTTGTCGCCGTTCATCCGGCCTATGACACGGCCTTCGACGGCTTTGCGGCACCTGCGGTGCATGGCAACCCCGTGGCCCGGCAGGAATGGGCGGTCGACCAGGTTAAAATGGCGCTCTCGGCCTCGAAAAATATGGGGATCGGCGACCATGTCTCATTCTCCGGCGCGCTCGCGTGGCCCTATGTCTATCCATGGCCACAGCGGCCTGCAGGCCTGATCGAGGCGGCCTTTGACGAGCTGGCGGCGCGCTGGCGTCCGATCCTCGACCATGCGGACGAGTGCGGGGTGAACGTTTGCTATGAGATCCATCCCGGTGAAGACCTGCATGACGGCGTGACCTTCGAGATGTTCCTGGAGCGCGTCGACGGTCATCCGCGCTGCAACATGCTCTACGACCCCTCGCACTATCTGCTGCAATGCCTGGACTATCTCGACAATATCGACATCTACAAAGACCGGATCAAAATGTTCCACGTCAAGGACGCGGAGTTCAACCCGACCGGGCGCCAAGGGGTCTATAGCGGCTATCAGCCCTGGGTCGGCCGGGCTGGCCGGTTCCGCAGCCTCGGCGACGGCCAGGTCGATTTTGGAGCCATCTTCTCCAAAATGGCGGCGAATGATTTCGACGGCTGGGCCGTGGTTGAGTGGGAATGCTGCCTGAAACACCCGGAGGACGGCGCGCGGGAGGGCGCCCAATTCGTCTCCGATCACATTATCCGGGTCACCGAGCGGGCATTCGACGATTTTGCCGGTGGCGGCACCGATGACGCCGCGAACCGGGCGATGTTGGGTCTTGGGTTGGGATTGGAGCGCTGAGCCATGGCGATTGAAGGTAGCAACGAGACCCATTCCGGCCCGATCCGCCTCGGCATGGTCGGCGGCGGAAATGACGCCTTTATCGGCAGCGTGCATCGGATCGCATCGCGGATCGATGGTCGTTACCGGCTGGTTGCGGGGGCATTGTCCTCGACACCCGAAAAAGCCCGCGCCTCGGGCGAGGCGCTTGGCCTGCCCGCCGACCGCATCTATGACGATTTCAAGTCGATGGCGATCCGCGAGGCGCGGCTGAAGGACGGCATCGAGGCGGTGTCGATCGTGACCCCGAACCATGTCCACTTCGCCGCGGCGCGCGAGTTTCTGAAACGCGGCATCCATGTGATCTGCGACAAGCCGCTGACCTCGACCTTGGGCGACGCCAGGAAGCTGGTGAAAGCGGCGGAGGCCTCTGGCGCGCTGTTTATCCTGACCCATAACTACACCGGCTATCCGATGATACGCCAGGCCCGCGAGATGGTGGCCAATGGCGAGATCGGTGCGATCCGGGTCGTGCAGGTCGAATATCCGCAGGACTGGCTGACCATCGAGCAGGATTTCAAACAGGCCGTTTGGCGCACCGACCCGGCGCAATCCGGCGCCGGCGGCTCGACCGGCGATATCGGCACGCACGCCTTTAATCTGGCAAGCTTTGTCACCGGGCTGGAGCTTGAGAGCCTGGCTGCCGACATTCAGGCCTTTGTGCCGGGCCGACGGGTCGACGACAACGCCCATGTGATGCTGCGTTTCAAGGGCGGTGCGCGTGGGATGCTGTGGTCCAGTCAGGTCGCGCCGGGCAACGAAAACGCGTTGCGCCTGCGGGTCTATGGTGAAAATGGCGGCCTCGAATGGGCGCAGGAAGCCCCGAATTGTCTCTGGCACACGCCGTTTGGCGAGCCAAAGCGCGTCATTACCCGCAACGGAGCGGGCGCAGGCGGCGCCGCGGCGAGAGTGAGCCGCATCCCGCCGGGGCATCCCGAGGGCTATCTCGAGGCGTTCGCCAACATCTACTCCGAAGCGGCCGAGGCCATCGAGGCCAGGCGCACCGGCGCAGAATGCCCATCGGAGGTCATGTTTCCCACCGTCTATGACGGCCTGAGGGGGGTTCAGTTCGTCGACGCCTGCGTCCGGTCCTCCGCCCGCAATGCGGCTTGGGTGTCATTGGGCTGACGGACGCAGGAGGGGATGAGCAATGTTTCTCGGTCTTGATCTGGGAACGTCCGGCCTTCGCGGCCTGTTGGTGTCTGCGCCGGGCGCGGTGATTGGCGACGCCGCCCACGACTATGGCGTCGCCACGCCCCATCAGGGCTGGAGCGAACAGGACCCCGGCGACTGGATCACCGCCTGCCGGGCGGTCATGGCGGCGTTGCGCCAGGCCCATCCGGACGCCTTCGCCGCGATCAGGGGGATCGGGATCGCGGGCCAGATGCATGGCGCGACCTTGCTGGATGACGCCGGCGCGGTGATCCGCCCGTGCATCCTGTGGAATGACACCCGTGCCGCCGCCGAGGCGGCGGAGCTGGACGCAGATCCCGCGTTTCGCGCGATCTCCGGCAATATCGTCTTTCCAGGCTTTACCGCGCCAAAACTGAAATGGGTGGCGCGGAGCGAGCCGGAGGCTTTCGCCCGCGTTGCCAAGGTACTGCTGCCAAAGGACTATCTGATCCAGTGGCTCACGGGGCGCGTTGTCTCGGACATGTCGGATGCCGCTGGCACCAGTTGGCTGGATGTGGGCGCCCGCGACTGGTCGGACCGCCTGATCGAGCGTTCCGGCATGACCCGGGCGCAGATGCCTGACCTGGTGGAAGGGTCGGAGGCGGTCGGGGAGGTTCGCCCGATACGCGCCGCCGAGCTTGGCTTGCCCGCGGCGGTCATCGTCGTCGGCGGCGGTGGCGACAACGCTGTCGCCGCCTGCGGTATCGGCGTTTTGCGGGAAGGCCAGGGTTTCGTCTCGCTGGGCACCTCCGGCGTGTTGCTGGCGGCAAAGGACAGCTATGCGCCCAAGCCCGCCTCCGCCGTTCACACATTCTGTCACGCGGTGCCCGGCAAATGGTATCAGATGGGCGTGATCCTCACGGCGACGGACAGCCTGAACTGGTTGGCCGATATGTTGGGCTCGTCGCCGCAGAGTTTGTCGGACCAACTGGCGGACACCCCCACCGGCCCGTCGGCGATCCGCTTCCTGCCCTATCTTTCGGGCGAGCGGACGCCGCATAATGACGCGGCCGCGCGCGGGGCATTTCTGGGCCTGGCGAAAAAACATGACGGCGTCGATCTCGCGCAGGCGGTGATGGAGGGCGTCGCTTTCGCCTTGCGCGACTGTCTGGAGGCGCTGAAGTCCACCGGAACGGATCTGGAGCGTGTTGTCGCGATCGGCGGCGGTTCCAACTCTGCCTTCTGGGTCCAGACCCTCGCCAATGTCCTGGATATCCCCATCGACTTGCCCGAGAAAGGCGATTTCGGTGCCGCCCTCGGCGCCGCCCGCCTGGGAATGGTCGGCGCCGGCGGTCAGACGCGGGACAGCGTCATGAGGCCGCCGGCGGTTACCCAAACAATCGAGCCGAACACGAGTCTGCGCGATAGCTATCGGGCGGCCTATGAAAAATACGCCGCCAGCTACGCCGCGTTGAAGGAACTGATATGAGCACTGGGTTTTTCTCCACCGACAAGATTGCCTTCGAGGGGCCGGACAGCGCCAGTCCGTTGGCGTTCAGGCATTACAATCCTTGCGAGGTCATAATGGGCAGGCGGATGGAGGATCACCTGCGCTTCGCCGCCGCCTATTGGCACAGCTTCGCCTGGCCCGGCGGCGATCCCTTTGGCGGTCAGACCTTCGATCGTCCATGGTTTTCCGACCGAATGGCCGATCCGATGGCGGCGGCCCGGTTGAAGGCCGACGCCGCTTTTGAAATGTTTACCGCGCTGGGCGTTCCCTATTTCTGTTTCCACGACGCCGATGTCCGGCCCGAGGGCACGAGCTTTGCCGAAAACACCGCAGCCCTGAACACGATTGTCGATGTATTCGAGGAGAAAATGGCCGCGACGGGGGTCAAGCTGCTGTGGGGCACAGCCAACCTCTTTTCGCACCGGCGCTATATGGCCGGCGCGGCGACCAACCCAGACCCCGATGTCTTCGCCTTCGCAGCGGCCACGGTCAAGACCTGCATCGACGCGACCCATCGGTTGGGCGGCGAGAACTATGTGATGTGGGGCGGCCGCGAGGGATATGAGACCCTGCTGAACACCGATCTGCGGCGCGAAGCCGATCAGATGGGCCGGTTCCTGAGCATGGTGGTCGAGTATAAGCACAAGATCGGTTTCGGCGGAACGATACTGATCGAACCAAAACCGCAGGAACCGACCAAGCACCAGTATGACTATGACGTCGCGACGGTGTTCGGCTTTCTGCAGAAATACGGGCTCGAAAAGGAGGTTAGGGTCAATATCGAGCAGGGCCACGCAATCTTGGCTGGGCACAGTTTCGAACACGAGATCGCCTTGGCCCAAGCGCTGGGAATTTTCGGGTCCATCGATATGAACCGGAACGATTATCAGTCCGGTTGGGACACCGACCAGTTCCCCAACAATGTGCCCGAAGTGGCGCTGGCCTATTATCACATCCTCAAGGGCGGTGGGTTCTCGACCGGAGGCACGAATTTCGACGCAAAACTGCGCCGGCAATCGCTGGACCCGGACGACCTGCTCCACGCCCATATCGGAGGCATGGACGTCTGCGCCCGGGCGCTCAAGGCTGCGGCTGCGATGCTGGAGGACGGTGCGCTGGAAGACGCCCTGAAACAGCGCTATTCCGGGTGGTCGGCAGACCATGCGCAGAAGATGCTGAACGGTGACTACGGTCTGGGTGAGATTCAGACCTATATTGAGACCGCCGGCGTTAACCCACACCCAAGATCTGGCCGTCAGGAATATTTGGAGAACATTGTCAACCGGAACTTTTAAAGCATTTCGAGCGAATGTTAAATCTTTGGGGATTCCCAATGGCACTGTTTTGTGATTCATCCT
>CAXMQC010000172.1:0-4743 GCA_964195285.1 Akkermansiaceae bacterium | reverse complement strand
TCCGCCACCTCGAATAGATCGGCACTGTCGCGAACCGCAATTGCAGCCATGGTGGCGCTCCTTTTCATTGATAGGTGGTGGTGCGGGAAATCCTCATACGACTATTCCATGGTGACGGCGATGTTGCCGACATGGCGCTTGGCGATGAAGGCTTCCTGCGCACTGACCAAGTCAGCCAGCGGATAGGTTGCGGCCAGAAGCGGCTTGATTTCCCCGCGCTCTATGTAGCCGACAAGGTCGGCGAAGACGCCTGGCGGCACGACCGTCGCTCCGGTGAATGTGAGGTCTTTCAGATAGAAAGTTCTGAGGTCGAAGCTCACGATGGGCCCGGCTATCGCGCCGGCGCATGTATAATGGCCGCCGCGGGCCAGCGCCGCGATCGTCATGGGCCACAACGGGCCGCCGACCACATCGGCCACTACCGTCACCTCGCCATGGCCGGTCGCCGCCTTCAATGCAGCCTTCAGATCGTCCGGCGTTCGCGGCAGGACATGGTCGGCGCCGACCGCCTTCACCGCAGCCGTCTTGGATTCGCCGCAGAGCGCGATGGTCTCGGCGCCGCGCCGCCGGGCAAGCTGGATAAGGGCCGAGCCCACACCACCGGATGCACCCGGGATGAGAACGCTGTCGCCGGCGGCGACGCTCGCCCTGCTCAGCATGTTCTCGGCTGTGATGTAGGAAGTGGCGAAGGTCGCCAGTTCGGCGTCCGGCAAGTCACTTTCGACGGCGTGGACATTGCGCGCGTCCACCGTTGCATAATCGGCGAACCCGCCGTCGCATTCGGAACCGAAATATCCGCACTTATCCAAATTCAGCGGGTCGTCCCAGTCGCGCAACCAGGTGTCGACAAGTACCCGCTTGCCCAGCAAGCCTGACTCTACGCCCTCGCCCAGCGCCACGACGCGGCCGCAAACATCCGCGCCCTGGATGCGGGGGAAGGTGATCGCCGCACCGCCCCACGCCGCGTCCTCATCCTCGGCGGTCCGCGAAGCTTCGCCAGTGGTCGAATCCGAGACGCCCTTGGAATACCAGCCGGTGCGCGTATTGACGTCGGTGTTGTTCAGGCCGCAGGCATGGACCTCGATCAAGACCTCGCCCGGGCCGGACCGGGGCGTCGGCCAATCTTCCCGGTAATCATAGCAATCCAACCCGCCATGCCCGGTCAGCACAACGGCACGCATCGTCTCGGGGATCTTAGTCATGTAATTCCCTCGAATCGTTTGCGCACCAGGCCGGGGTGGGGCGTCACCGAATAAGATAGATCGGGCTGGTCCAGGCCAATGTGCCGTCTTCCTGGGTCAGGCGGATGAAGAGCGGGTTGTCGGCGTCGGCGCGCAAGCCGATACGGCGGGTGAATTTCAGGGCGCGATGCGGGTTTTCGGCCGGCAGGCGGAAGATCTTCAGATAGCGCGGCAGCACCCCGGAGCGGTCGAAGATTTCGTCCTCCAGCCCGACCTCCTCCAGCGGCACGCCACATTTGACCAGCGGCGTCTCGATCTTCAGCGTGCCGCCATAAGGATCATCCACCCACATATCGAAACCGCCGATATTGCCGGTGGTCAGCGCCCGCCATTCCAGACCGTTGTCGCCGATGCGGTCCAGCGTCTTGTCGCGGTTGAAGAAATTGATCGGGGCGGCGTCGGTAATGCGGTTGTCCGACAGGGTCGCATTGCCGTCCCAGATGACCTGGCGGAAGCGGCCGCGATATTCCGCGCCCTCCCAGATTACCCGGACGCGGTTGCCCAAATCGTCCACGCCATAGGGGCGGACCGTCTCGAGATGCTCCAACCCGTTGAAGATATCGACCCGTTCGATCGGCGCGTCGGACAGGATATCGACGGAAAGCTCGACCTCGCCATCCGCTGTCCGGACGATATCGCCCATCATGGCCGCGTGCGCAGCTTGACCCTCCGCCGGACCCAGCGCCGGGTCGTCGTGATAGAGCATGGCCTCGCTGTCGAGGTGCGCCTGCACATCGATCACCATGCGCCCGCCATGGCCGCCGGTGGTGGCGTAATGGCGCCGTTTGCGCAGGCAGTCGAGGATCGATTCGCGGCTGAGATCGGGCGTCAGCAGACAGGTCAGTCCACCGACCGCGCCGAACAGCGAGGCGCCGGGATAGCTGGCCCCGGGCCGCCCCTTGTGGCCGTCGGAATTGGCGACGATGCCGGTGCGGTAGCCCATCTCGAAGGCATCCTGAACCAGCCATTCGAAACTGCCCCAGGAAGAATGGACCTCCATCGATTTCTCGAACCGCCCGTCATGGGCCAGCTTCACGTCGGCATAGCGGCCGCCGCAATGGGCATAGACGACGACGTCCCACTCCTCGTTTTCGGCGAAGGCCTCGAACAGTTCGGCGGCCGAGTTGCAGTCGGTATAGAGGTCCGAATAATCCTCGATCAGCGCGTGCGACGAACGCCGGATCTGCCGGCCCTGCACGGGGAAAAACACATTGCGGTCGCCACCCAGCCCGGTATTGCCGGACCATTCGTACCCCGGCAGGGCGACGAACTGGCCGGCGTCGTCGAATGCGTCGCAGAGCCGGTCCAACTCGTGCCAGAATTCGTTGGTGATCTGGAAGTCGTTGCCCTGGTGGCCGGTCGCGTCGACGAAAGCGAGGTCGCGGGCGAAGGCGAAATACTGGTGCGCCGAGCCGGTGCCGATGGTCTCTTCCGATTGGCCATGCAGGTCGGCCCAGAAGGGTATCAGCTCGGCCTCGGCGACGATGCGCAAAGGGTTGGCGGTCGCGACGCGATTGCCCCCGCTGTCTTCCAGCCAAATCTCCACGTCGCCCGCTTCGGCAACGGATAGGTCGGGCAGCTCGACGACGAAATCGCCCGGCGACAGCTCTACGGTCTCGGGCAGGCCGGCAACCGGAACAGTACTGTGCAAGCCAAACGTGGCGTTACATTTGTCCGACGGATTGCCCCATTTGTCTTCGCCCTTGCATTTCAGCGTGAAGCGGTCGCCGACACGACGCAGGGTGGGCATCACGGCGATGTATTTCTCGGGCGCGCCGGGGGTGATGCGAATGACCGGCTGCGCAGGCAGGGGCTGATAATTGAAGGTGGCGATCGGGTCGACCATAACCCGGAACTCGAAGCTATCCTCGCAGAAGGTCTGCAGCCGCATGCCGGGCGAGCCGCCGTCGGTGACGCCGAAGCGCACGGTGATGGTGTCGCCTTCGCGCAGGAAGCCTCGCACCACCTTGATATAGAGCGTGCGATCCCAGGGCCGGACATTGCCCTTGGGGTCGTAGCGAAATTCCAGCACCGCGTTGTTGGAGGCCTCGATCACCGTATAGTTCGGCCGCGCCGCATCCTCGAATTGCGGCCGGGTCTGGTCCGAGGCGAAGCGGAAACAGATGCGCAGCGAACCGGAATCGTCGATGCCGAACTTGCCGGCCGTATAAGTCAGGGTGAAAGACTGGTGCGAGCCGGCCTCGAATTCGCCGTCCGGCGTGATGGTGGCGGTGCCGAGCTCTTCGACGGGAATCGGGTGGTGGATCGTGCCGCTGTTCATGGCGGTCCAGGGTGCCGCGCCCGCATCGTCCGGGCTTCCCATCGGTATTTCAGCCATTGCCGTTCCTCGTTTTCGTCGCGCGCGGCCCCATGGCCCGCCGCATCGGACCGGTTATAGCCGAGTTGCCACCAACCGGCAAAGCGAATGGGCGCGGGGTCGCCGCGAGGATGGCGGATCTGGGCAGCCACTCCAAATTGTGGCGGCTTCTCAGCGCCAAGCGGAAGAGGTTTGGGTGAGCCTCTGGTGTCCGGAGTGGACGCAACTCGGACAATTGAGTCACTGCTTTAGGGAAACGCGGCGGCTCCGAAGAACCGCCGCACGACAGAATTGTCTAACCGGTTGCCGGCGTGTACGATCCGCTGGTTTTGGCCGCCAAAGCCATTGATTCCATTGCGTCTTTCATGGATACAAGCTTTGTTGTCGAGCCGTTCGACACCGCGCCGGACCCGGCGACCAGCATGGCCCCCGCAACCATTGCCTTGTCATCCGGCACTTCGATGAGAGCAACGATGTCGCTCGTTCCAAAGGCGAAGGAGAAGTGGTGCAATTTACCGCCGAGCGAGCCGATCATCTTGCTGGCAGCTGCTTCACGATCCTGCGGTTCGGCAATCATCGCCGTGATGGCGTCCGATGAATAGGAGCACTGGTATAAATAGAACGGCATTGGATAAGCCTCCCTGGTTTGGTTTGAATAGAGCCGTTTATTATGTACCTAATAATACGATTGTACAGTTGGTGGCGGTTCCGATGTCCGTTAACGGGGGCGAAGCGGACCTATGCCGCGGCACCAGTTTACAGCGGCCGAAGCGACTTTTTGCATAGTTAAACGCTGAACTGCGTTTGAGGCCAGCCAAACCCACTACCTGCCAATCGGCCGTCATGTAGGCGGGACTTATCCGTGCATTCTCCACGTTTCGTTTAATGGGTCCATTTGATATGATTTTCCAGCATTACTCATCGCCTGCCGGTCACTTGAGGAAATATTGCCATGGACACCAGGGAGGAGAGTCTTCTGTGGCCATACTGGGTGGATAAACTTCAGCAAGAGCAGCAGTCCTGTTTTATCGCCCAGGGGACTCTCATCAACAAGCACTCGATTGGCCATACCATTGGCCGCGTCATACTGCGCGGTCCCGTTGTCGCTTTCGGCGTGAGGCGAATATTCAACTTCGCCTTGGAAGACGAGAATTACAAAGAGCATGGTGGACGCTACACCCGGTC
>CAXMQC010000171.1:0-5467 GCA_964195285.1 Akkermansiaceae bacterium | reverse complement strand
ATCACCTGCTCGCCGACGGGCGCGGCTGGCTGGGTGTTGCCAATTTTGGCGACGTCATGTCGAACCTCGCCTTTCCCATCGTTGGGATCGCGGGGCTGGGGGCGCTGTGGCGCGGCTGGTTCGGCGTGCCGTCGATGGGCGGCGGGGATCCGCTGCCCTTCGCCTATTTCTTCGTCGGCGTGGCCCTGGTCGGGCCGGGCTCGGCCTGGTATCACCTGAACCCCAACAACGCGACCCTGTTCTGGGACCGTCTGCCGATGACCATCGCCTTCATGGCGCTGGTCGCCGCCGTCCTGTCGGACCGGATCTCGCGGGGATGGGCCGCCCGCCGGGGGCTCAATCTGCTGGTCGTAGTCGGCGCGGCCAGCGTCGTCTGGTGGGATCTCGGCGAGACCCGGGGCGCCGGCGATCTGCGCGCCTATGCGCTGGTCCAGTTCTGGCCGGTCATCCTGATTCCGTTAGTCCTGTACCTGTTCCCTAGCGGCCGCTATCTGCGGACCCGTTATCTGATGGCCGCGCTCGCCTTCTATGCCCTGGCCAAACTGTTCGAGCATTTCGATCTTGGCGTCTTGGAGCTGACCGGCGGCGCCGTCAGCGGCCATTCGATCAAGCATCTCCTCGCCGCCCTGGCGCCGGCATCGATCCTCGCCATGATGCACCAGTGGCCGCGCGGCGGGGAGGCGTGATCAGGAGTCGGTAATTCCGCCGAAACGCCCGCGTTCGATGAAACCGATGATCGCCTTTATGCTGTCGGGATAATTCATCACCAAGGCGTGGATGCCGCCGACCTTCATCCAGCCGGCTGCCCCGTCGAGGCGGGTTTCCTCGACCGAGACGATCAGGTCGTCGTCGCCCGCCAGGACCGGGTTCCAGCCGTTGCCACCGCGCCCGGCGGCGATGATGGCGAAGGGAACGTCGGGCGTAGCCATGGCGCTGACCACACGGGTCCGCGAATCGAGGAGGCCGCGCCACAGGATCAAATTTACCGGCGGCACATATTGCAGGATATCGGCCATCCGCGAGCCCCGGCTGGGCGGTGCGGTCATGACCAAGGCGTTGACCTCGATTCGGTCGCGCCAAGGGGCGCCTTCGCGCGCCAGCATGTCGCGCACCACCAGGCCGCCGAGACTGTGGGTGACGAAGGATATCCGGTCGACGCCCTCCAGGTTTTCGATCATCTCGGCGAGGTCATCGGCATTGCGGGTCACCGACCGGCGGGTGCTGGCGTAGCTGATCGCCGCGCTCTGATAGCCGGCCGCCGTGAGCGCGCGTTGCAGTTTGCCGAAGGATGTGCGTGACCGGCCCAGCCCATGCACCAGGATCACCAGATGGCCCTTTTGGGCCTCGATGCCGCGTTCGGCGCGGATGCGCTCGAAAACAGCACGACAGGCGTCGTAACCGCCCCAACAGTGTCGCAGGTTCTTCGGGTCCAGCAGTCGCGCATGGCCGGTGACGGCATTTTCCTGGATCCGCCATCCAGCATGAAAATACCGGTCGGTCCAAAACTGCTTGCCGCCAAGTGTGGGCAACGGAATGTTCGGCCGTGCGCCGGATTCCGCGGCCACCGCGGTTCCCGCGATGCCGGCCAGGACCAGGGCCGGCAGGGCGATTCGGCGGGCGAATTTTCGGAAGTTGGGCGTTAAATGCTTCAATTTGTTCAATTTCATGTGCGATACGACCATGTATTGGAAATACGTGCCTAGAATACGGCTGTTGCGAGTCTATTAATGAACTATGTTCAATTATTCATCGTTTGTCAAGATAGAACGTTTATTGATAGGGAATGTGGGCTATAAGCCTGCCGGCACGGGATCGCTGATGGAAATCCGCCGGGCTTTTTGTTTCCAGTCCCCATGGCCAGAATTCACCCGGTCCGTGTCGCAGGGGCGGCAGGACGGGACGATCGAGGAGGGCGCCTGTGGGTGCGACCGGATTAATGAGATTTTTGCTGACCCTTGTCATGGCGGCATCGATGTTGGGCGGCTGCTCGTTCAAACAGACAGTCGTCAACTATGCCGGTGACGCTATCAGCGGCGGCGGCGGCGTTTGGTCGTCCGACGAAGACCCTCAGCTCATCAAGGAAGCGCTTCCCTTTGCGCTGAAGACCAACGAAAGCCTGCTGGAGGTTTCGCCCGAACATGAGGGTCTGCTGGAAGCCACCGCGACGGGCTTTCTCGCCTATGCACTTCTGGTCAAGGAAGAAGCCGACCGGATCGAGGTCGACGACCGGATGGCCGCGCGCCGTCAGTATATCCGCGCCAGCAAGCTGTTCCTTCGCGGGCACGAATATGCGATGAGCGCGCTGGAACAGCGCTATTCGGGCTTTGCGGCGGGACTGAAAACCGACCGGGACGCGACGCTGGCCCGCACCACGGCGCTGGACGCGCCGTTTCTGTACCTGGCGGGGGCCGGTTTGGCCGGGGCAACGAGCGCCGATTCCGGCAATCTGGCCCTGGTCGCGGCGCTGCCCCTTGCCGGCGCGCTGATCCAGCGGGTATTGGCGGTGGACGAGACCTTCAACAAAGGCTCGGCCCATGAATTTATGGTCTCCTTCGAGGCGTCACGCCCCGGCGGCAGCATAGAGGCCGCGCGCAGCCACTATGATCGCGCGTTGGAACTATCGGGCGGCTTTCGTGCCTCGGTCTATCTGGCCCTGGCCGAGGCGGTTTTAGTTGGGGAACAGGATGTTAACGAGTTTCGGGCAATGTTAAATGCGGCCCGCGCCGTCGATGTCGACGAGAAGCCGAACAGCCGGCTCCTCAACGTTATTGCGCAGGAACGGGCCGAATGGCTGGAGGGACAGATCCCCGAGCTGTTCCTGCTGGCTGATTGACGTTGTGAATCAAGCAGTTGGTTTTCATTGGAATTGCAGGTAAGACGGAACGATGACGAAGTGGATCATTGCAGCTATTACAGGGCTTGCCTTCCTGGCCGGCGCCGCCGGCGCCTCGGCACAGACCATCAAACTGGGGACGCTGGCGCCCAAGGGATCGCCCTGGCTCGACATTCTCCAGGACATGGCGGACGATTGGGGCGAGGCCTCGAACGGCCGCATCAAGGTGCGAATCTATCCCGGCGGTTCGATCGGCGACGAACAGGACATGGTCCGCAAGATGCAGATCGGCCAGCTGCAGGGCGCGGTGCTGACCTCCGAGGGGTTGAGCATCATCGCGCCGGAAATCCTGGCCCTGCAGATGCCGATGATCTTCAAGACCGATGGCGAGCTGGATTATGTGCGCAACAAGCTGACGGCCGAATACGAAGCCCTGTTCGAGGCGCGCGGCTATAAGATCCTGAATTGGGGCGATATCGGCTGGGTGCGGCTGTTCAGCCGCGAGCCCGTCGTCGTCCCGGACGATCTGCTCGGACAGAAGCTGTTCACCTGGGCGGGCGATCCGGAACTGGCCGAAGGCTACAAGATGCAGGGTTTCAATGTGGTGCCGCTGCCGGTTCCCGAAATCTTCAGTGGCCTGCAATCGGGCCTTATCGACGCGCTCTACGCGGCCCCGGTGGCGGCGCTGTCCTACCAGTGGTTCGGCCTGGCCAACAACATGACGGAACTGAGGCTCCTGAAGCTGATCGGTGCGACGGTGGTTACGGCCAAGACCTGGAACAGGATCGATCCGGAGGTGCGCGACGACGTGGTGGCGGCGGCCGTCGAGGCCGGTGACAACGCGCGCGAGAAGATCCGCAACTTCGAAGACGAGGCGATCCGCGTGATGCAGGAACACGGGCTGATGGTCCATGCCGTGAACGGCGAACAGGCCGACCTATGGGAAAAGGGTTCGCGCGCGTCCTGGGCGGTCTATACGAAATCGACGGTGCCGGCGGAATTGGTTGTCCGGGTCGAGGCGTTGCGCGACGAATACCGCAAGCAACAGGCGCTCGCCAATTGACATGAATCCGTTCACGGCCCTGTCGGGATTTGGCCGCCGCGCCGAATCCCTGCTGGCCGGCGGCGTCTTGCTGGCGATGGGTATTTTGCCGGTCGTCGAGATGGCGGCGCGCGGGGTCACCGGCAGCGGCATTCCCGGCGCCCAGAGCTTCGTTCAGCATCTGACCTTATGGGTCGCCTTCCTGGGCGCCATGCTGGCGACCCGCGAGGGGCGGCATTTGTCGCTGTCCACCGGCCTGAAAATTTTCCCCGACCGCATCCAGCATTACGGCGACCAACTGGCGGCGGCCGCGTCGGTGGCCGTGTCGGCCGGCCTGTTCTGGGCCAGCTTCCAGTTCGTCAAATCGGAGTATGAATTTTCCACCGGCGCCGGCGGGCACTGGCTGCCGGCCTGGGCGATGGAGGCGATCCTGCCGCTGGCCTTCCTGATCATGACGCTGAGGATGATGGTCCAGCCGGCGGACCGGGCGGTACGGCTGGCCGCCTTCGCCGGCGCGGCGCTGACGGTGATCCTGATCGGGCTCGGCATGGCCATCGATGACGGCGTGGTGGGTTATATGACCTTCCCCGGCTGGCTGGTCTGGCCCTCGTTGCTGGCGCTGCTCGCGGCGGCCGTGATGGGGGCGCCGATCTTCGTGGTGATCGGCGGCGCGGCCCTGCTGCTGTTCATGGGCGAGGACGTGCCGGTCGCCGCGGTTCCGGTCGAGACCTACCGCATCGTCGTCTCGTCGGCGATCCCGGCGATCCCGCTGTTCACACTGACCGGTTATCTACTGGCCGAGACCAGGGCCGGCGAGCGTCTGGTGCGGCTGTTCCGGGCGCTGGTCGGCTGGCTGCCCGGCGGCCTGCCGATCGTGGTCACGCTGGTCTGCGCCTTCTTCACTACCTTCACCGGGGCCTCGGGCGCGACGATCCTGGCGCTCGGCGGGCTGTTGCTGCCGGTTCTGGTGCAAAACCGCTATCCCGAGCGTTTCTCGCTCGGCCTGGTGACCGCGACCGGCTCGATCGGCCTGCTGTTCCCGCCCAGCCTGGCAGTGATCCTTTTTGCGGTGGTCGCGCAGGTGCCGATCCCCGACATGTTCGTGGCCGGCGTCGTGCCCGGCGCCATCATGGTCGGCGCGGTCTGCCTCTACGGAGTCTGGATCGGCCGGTCGGAACAGACCCCGCGCACAGCCTTCGACGGGCCTGAGGCGCTGGCCGCCATCTGGCAGGCCAAATGGGAGATCCTGCTGCCGGTCATCGTGCTGGTCGGGCTGTTCGGCGGTCTTGCGACGCTGGTCGAATCGGCGGCGATCACGGTGGTCTATACGCTGGTCGTCGGGCTGGTCATCCACCGCGACCTCGATTTCCGCGCCGGCCTGCCCGGCGGCGTCGGCAAATGCGTCACCCTAATCGGCGGCGTCTTCACCATCCTCGGCGTCGCCATGGGGCTGACCAATTACATGGTGGACGCCGAAGTGCCGATGCGCGCCGCCGACTGGGTCGAGGCCAATGTCGGCTCGAAGCTGGTCTTCCTGCTGGCGCTGAACGTCTTCCTGCTGATCGTCGGCTGCCTGATGGACATCTTCTCGG
>CAXMQC010000170.1:0-4976 GCA_964195285.1 Akkermansiaceae bacterium | reverse complement strand
GCGGCGCTGATCCCGGAAATACTGCCCGGCGAAGCATTGTCCCTGAATTCACCACTGCTCGACAGTCCCCTGATCAGAGGCGGCGAGTTCCGGCTGAACGAGGCTGAATTGCTGTTGCCGGTCGTGCGTGGCTGGGACATGGGCGACCGCCCGCGCGCGGAACTATCGCTTTACCGGCTGGGCGACCGTCGATTGTCGCAGGTCTTCTCACGGCTGATGTTCGACGACCCCACGGTGGGCGACCCCAATCTGTCCGGTATGCGGGCGCGCATGAGAATGGGCGAGTTGGATCCGGGCGGCCTTGCCGGTTATGCCGACATCCGCTTCGTCGAGCGCTATTTCACGCGCTTTGACGAGGATATCATCGACCTCGACGACCGCCGGATCGAGGTATGGGTCTTCGGCGGCAATCGCTTCTCGCTGGTGCAGTGTGAATTATATGGCCCGATGGGTTATGGAGCTTGCGTGCAGTGACGGTGAATTTCCGGTGGGAATTTGATTCTGTTTTGTGCGACAATTCCCCATGAGCGAGCGCAAAGACATCGATATAGCATCCATGAAGGCCCGTCTTGAGGGTATGAAGGCGGAGTTGGAAACGTTGGCGAACGAGCACGAGCATGACAGCGATGTGGTGCAGCTGGACCAGACCACCCAGGGTCGCTTGTCGCGGATGGATGCGTTGCAGGGCCAGGCCATGGCGCAGGAGGTTGCGCGCCGGCGCGAGACCGAGATAAAACGTATCGATGCGGCGCTGAAGCGTATCGAGGATGGCGAGTACGGCTACTGCGTTTCCTGTGACGAGAAAGTCCAGGCGAAACGGCTGGATTTCGATCCGTCGGTCCCCAACTGCATCAAGTGCGCGCGCGGCGGCGAGGCGTAGCCCCGGCCGCGAACAAATGCGAATACCAATGCTCGCTGATAGTGAGCATTGTTATTGGTGAGCATTGTAGTTTTGACGACGCTATAGAGCTTGGCTCTTAGGCGGGAAAGTCGTTGTATGGAACCGGAACTGGCGAAAATCGTCGGTATTATTGTCGCGGTGACGATTGGCGCCGCTATCATGCTGGCGATGGCATTGCTGGTTGCCCGGCGGCGGCTGGAACGGGGCTGGCAGGCGACACAGCAACAGCGCGTATTGTTATTCGACCGACTTAAGACTCAAGGTTTGCTGGTCCAAAAATTTGTCGAGACGGCCGATCACCGCCTGACCGGCGAGCGCGAGTCGCTGGAGGTTCTCGGGCGGCGGCAAACCAAGGTGGCGGCGGGCCGCACCCCGCCTGAAAAAGCGGCGGCGACGATCGAACTCAACAGCCATCTGGAACAGCTTATTGCCATCGCCGACAACGACCCGGGCCTGTCGGGACTCACCGAATACGAAACGTTGCGCGAAGCGATACAACTGGTGGCCGACGATATCGGCCGCGCCGCCGCCATCTATAACGAGACCGTCGATGATTACAATCGGCAAGCTTCCGCCTTCTTCGGACGCCTCTTCGGCTCGCTGCGGGCCGAAAAATTCGACGCCAGCCAGCAAAAACGCGGTGCAAACCGATTGTAGTCGTGCCGGGCGGCATCGATATTTACGCCGGATCTGCCACGACGTGCTGGCCAACGAAACCAAACCTCAAACGAACAGCATCGACACCGATGCGGCCAACAGGGCGGCCATGACGCCGTTAAAGATGCGTAGTGCCCTGGTTGATTGTAACAGCCGCCCTATGACACTGCCGAAAGCGGCCCAGATGCCACAGGAAGGGGCGGCGGCGGCAAGAAAGACGGCGCCGAACAGCAGGGCCTGAGGCAACGCCGCCATATCCGGCGTCGAATAAACCGAAAAGGCGCCGATCGCCATGATCCAGGCCTTCGGATTGACCCACTGGTAACCGGCGGCTTGCAGGAAGGTAAAGGGTTTGCCGCGGCTTTTCGCCTCGCCCATGCCGGCCGCCGTGGCGATCTTCCAGGCCAGCCACAGCAGATAGGCGCAGCCGGCCCAGCGCATGATATCGTGCAGATAAGGCAGTTGTTCGAAGGCCGTGCCCAAACCCAGCCCAACCGTGACGACCAGGACCGGATAGCCCAGCGATATGCCAAGCATATGCGGGCCGGTCGCGCGCACGCCGAAATTCGCGCCCGAGGCCAGCAGCATCACATTGTTCGGCCCCGGCGTCATGGTCGCGGACAGGACGAACAGGATAAGGGGCAACAGGGTTTCGGGCATTGGTTACTCGATTTTCGGTGGATACACTTGACACGCGGCCAGCGTGCGACCGGATAATAAGCCCTTGGCCAGCGGGTGGAACCCCAAAAAATCAAGAAAAAGCATGTGGCATTAACCAATTCCTTGCCTGTAAATGCTTCAATAACGCCGCCGTCGCCGCCGTCGGAACTGCCAGAGGGATTTAAGCCATGGAATATATCGTCGCGATCGTGATTCTCGGGCTGATCGGCCTGTGGGTGGTCTCGATATACAACAAGCTGGTTTACAACAGGAATACCGTGAAGGAAGGCTGGAGCGGAATCGAAACGCAGTTGAAGCGGCGTTCCAACCTGATCCCCAACCTGGTCGAGGCCGTCAAGGGTTATGTCGGCCATGAAAAGGGTGTGCTGGAGAAAGTCACCGAGGCGCGCTCGCGCACCGGCACGGCGGCCACCCCGGCCGAGCGCGGCAAGATGGAAGGCATGCTGGGTCAGGCCCTGGCCAACGTCTTCGCAGTGGCGGAGGCCTATCCGGAATTGAAGGCCAATGAGAATTTCATAAACCTCCATCAGGAATTATCGTCGCTCGAAGACGAGATCCAGATGGCGCGGCGCTATTACAACGGCACGGTGCGCAATTTGAACGTCCTGATCGAATCATTCCCGTCCAACCTTATCGCCGGCAGCTTCAACTTCGTGCAGGCCGAATTTTTCGAGATCGAAGACGAAGGCGACCGCGCGGTGCCGGAAGTGAGCTTCTCATAACAATGGCCTCTGCGATGACGCGTTTGTATTGCCTCCTCGGCTTTTGCACGGCGCTGTTGTGCCTGGGCGTGCCCGCGCTGGCGCAAGAGCGCATCATTTCCTTCGACAGCGACATTACCATCGCCGCCGATGGCGAGTTGACGGTCGTCGAAACAATCAAGGTGCGGGCCGAGGGAAACAAGATTCAACGCGGCATATATCGCGATTTCCCGACCGTCTACAAAGGGCGTGGCGGCGCGACCCATGTCGTTGGCTTCAAGGTCATCGAGATTCTGCGCGACGGCAAGGCGGAGAACTGGTTCAGCGAGGCCAGATCGAATGGTGTCAGGGTTTATATGGGCGAGAAGAGTTATTATTTGCCGACCGGCCAATATACCTATCGCCTTACCTATACGACCGATCGCCAGATCGCCTTCCATGACGATTTCGACGAGCTTTACTGGAACGTCACCGGCAATGGTTGGGCCTTTCCGATCGATTATGCCGGCGCGACGATCCGTCTACCCGTGGGCTCGTCGGTGGTCCGCAAGGCCGCCTATACCGGACGCCAGGGGGCCAGCGGGACGTCTTGGACCTACGGGACCGACGGCAGCGGCAACCCGGTATTTTCGACCACGTCGCGGCTTGGCGCCTATGAGGGGCTGACCGTCGCCGTTGCCTTCCCCAAGGGTTTCGTGGCGCCGCCATCGGCAACCGACGAACTGCTTTGGCGCCTGCAGGCCTATCTCAATTACGCGGCCATGGTTGTTGCCTGGCTGCTGGTTCTGGTTTTTTACCTCTTCATTTGGCACCGTATTGGGCGCGATCCGGCAAAGGGCACGATCGTACCCCGCTGGCGCCCGCCGGTGGGCATTTCACCGGCCGCGGCCCGCTTCATAAGCCAGATGGCGTTCGACAGCAAGGCAATCGGGGCCGCCATCGTCAGCCTCGCCGTCAAGGGCAAGCTGGTTATCCAGGACGATGGCGACGACGAATACCAACTCACGCGCAACGACAAGGGTTTCGGCGTGAAGCTGTCGCCCGGCGAGAAGGCGATGGAACGCGCGCTTTTCATGTGGGGCGACAGCGCCGCCGTTCGCGACGGCAATCACGCGCGCCTGAAACCCGCCGTCGATGCGCTCGAAAGCGCCCTGTCGGCCGATTTCGAGGGCGCCCATTTCAGGCGAAACCGGGGCTGGTTCGCCCTGGGTGCGGTGCTCAGCGTCCTGTCGCTTGGCCTGCCGGGTCTGGCTGTCGCGGTGATGCCGGGATCGAAGGGGCCGGGGACACTAATCGTCGCCGGCGTCGGGCTGGTCCTGCTCAATTGGCTGTTTACCAAGCTGCTCAAGGCGCCGACCCTGCGAGGCCGCGCCATCATGGACGAGATCGAGGGCTTCAAGATGTATCTGGCGACGGCGGAGCAGGGCCGCCTGGACATGCTGCATCCGCCGGAGCGCACGCCAGCACTGTTCGAACGCTATCTGCCCTACGCCATGGCGCTGGAGGTGGAAAACGAATGGGGCGAACAGTTCACCGATGTCTTCGCCGCCGCGGCGACCGGCGGCGAAGAGGATAACGGTTATCATCCGGGCTGGTATCACGGCCGCCGCGGCTACGGTGGCTGGTCGTCGCCCGGTCGCTTCGCCAGCAGCCTCGGCTCATCGATCGGCGGTTCGATCGCATCGGCGGCAACCCCGCCCAGCTCGTCCGGCTCCGGCTCCGGCGGCGGTGGCTCGTCCGGCGGCGGCGGCGGTGGCGGTGGCGGCGGCGGTTGGTAGGATCGCGCCGATGTCCGATCGACAAACATGAAACAGCATGTCCTCAGGCTTTCCCTCTATTCCCGCGCCGCCCCAGCGGGAGTGGCGGTTCTGGTGCTGGCGGCGGTGTTGACCGGCGGATTTTTCTATGAGAACTGGAGCCCATACTGGATGGTCGCCGACAGCGTCGTTGAAGCGCTGAACGAGGCCCCGCGCGCCGACGGTCCGGACCGGCCGCCCGTTTCCCCCGCCCAGGCCTTCCGGGATGGTCTATGGATC
>CAXMQC010000169.1:0-6089 GCA_964195285.1 Akkermansiaceae bacterium | reverse complement strand
CCCTAGGGCAGGCGGCCGACCGGCGTCTTGCGGATTGCCTGAATTTCCAGAAAATCGATGATGCCCTCGACCGATTGACGGTGTTTCAACTCCTCGTCCCGCGCCGGCCCCAGCTGAAGCGCCTGCCAAAACAGGTTGCGGTTCATCATCAGGTTGCGGCCGGTCATGATGTTGTCCAGCGTCGACATTCCCTTGAACAAGGCGACGTTCTGGAAGGTGCGGGCGATGCCCTGCATTGCCGCATGGTGCGGGCGCATCGCCCGGCGGATTTCGCCCTTGTAGGTGATTGTGCCTTGCTGCGGGTGGTAGAAGCCGTTGACCACGTTCAGCATCGACGTCTTGCCGGCGCCGTTCGGCCCGATGATAGCGCGGATTTCGCCCTTGCGTATGTCGAAGGAAACTTCCGTCAGCGCCTGCACGCCGCCGAAGGCCAGCGAGATATTGCCGATCTCGAGGAGCACATCGGGGAAATTGCGGACCGCCTGGGTCATTCGGCTGCCTGGCTGGCCGATTTCGCGGCCGAGGTCTCGATATCGACGATTGCCAGATCGGCCTCCATCGAACCCTTTCGGCCGTCCTCGAAGGTGACTTCGGTTTCGATATGAACGACTGTATCGCCGGAATACAGCGCCTCGATCAGCGAGCCATATTTGTCCGAGATGAAGCCACGGCGCACCTTACGGGTGCGGGTCAGCTCACCGTCGTCGGCGTCCAGTTGCTTGTGCAACAGCACGAAGCGTCTGATCTGCGAACCACTGAGTTTCCCGTCGGCCGCCAGATCGCGGTTTACCTGCTCGACATGGCCCTTGATGATCTCCCGCACCTGGGGGTTCGCCGCCAGTTCCTGGTGGCTCGCATAGGCCACATTGTGGCGTTCCGCCCAGCTTCCCATCGCCACTTCGTCAACGCACATCATGACGGTGCAAAAGTCCCGGTTGTTACCGAACGCCACGGCCTCGTTGATGTTGGGAAAGAATTTGAGCTTGTTTTCGATGTATTTCGGCGCGAACAGCGTGCCGTCGTTGAGTTTCCCGACATCCTTGGCCCGGTCGATGATCTTCAGATGGCCAATCTCGTTGAACAGCCCGGCGTCGCCGGTATGCACCCAGCCGTCTTGCGTCTTGGTGGCCGCCGTGGCCTCGGCGTTCTTGTAGTACTCCTGGAAAACACCGGGGCTGCGGAACATCACTTCGCCATCGTCCTCGATCCTGATTTCCACGTCCGGGGCCGGCGTGCCGACGGTATCGGGAAGGATCTCGCCGTTGGGCTGCACGGTGATGAAAACGCTGGCCTCGGTGCTGCCGTATAGCTGCTTTAGGTTGATGCCGAGTGAGCGGAAGAAATCGAATATATCCGGCCCGATCGCTTCGCCCGCCGTATAGGCCAGACGGATGCGGCTGAAGCCCAGCGTATTTTTCAAGGGTCCATAGACCAGAATATTGCCCAGCCCATACAGAATACGGTCTGCGAGCGGCACCGCCTCGCCGTTGAGGATCGCCGTACCCGCCCGCTTGGCGACGCCCATGAAATAATGGAATATCTTGCGCTTGATCCAGCCGGCGTCTTCCATGCGAATCATCACGGTGGTCAGGATATTTTCGAAGACGGGCGGCGGCGCGAAGAAATAAGTCGGCCCCAGCTCGCGCAGGTCCTGCATCACGGTGGCGCCGGATTCCGGGCAATTCACGCAGAAACCCGCGGTGTAGTTCTGACCAAACGAGAAAATATGGTCGCCGACCCAGGCCATCGGCATGTAGGCGAGGATTTCGTCGTTCTCGGTCAGGTGCTCCATTTCCTGGTTGTTGCGGGCGGTGCGCATCACGTTGTCGTGGGTCAGCACTACGCCCTTCGGTTTGCCCGTCGTGCCCGAGGTATAGAGCATCACCGAGACGTCCGCGCCGGTGCTTTCGGCCACCGATTGCTCATAGAATTCTGGGTGGGCCCGATCGTAGTCGCGGCCCATCTCCTGGACCGCATCGTAGCTTCGCAGGAAGTCCTGGCCGTAATTGCGCAGGCCGCGGGAATCCTCATAGACGATCTGCTTTAGCAGCGGGACCGTTTCCATGATTTCCATCAGCTTGTCGACCTGCTCCTGATCTTCCGCCAGGGCGAAACCTGCTTCCGCGTGGTCGACCACGAAGGTCATCTCCTTGGCTACCGAATCCTGGTAGACCGGCACCGGCACGCCGCCGACCGCCTGGGCCGCCGTCATCGCCCAGTAGAGCCGCGGCCGATTGTCGCCGACGATGATCAGCTTGTCGCCGCGCTGGAATCCCATCGCCACCAACCCGCAGGCCAAGGCGCGGACCTCGTCGGCGACCTGGCGCCAGGTCGAGGTCTGCCAGATACCCAAATCCTTCTCACGGCTCGCCGGCCGGTCGCCGATCCGCGCCGCGTTTTCCATCAACAGTTTGGGGAAGGTATCGGCCGCGCTCATGCGCAAGCCTCCGCGGCAGCCGCTGGGTGCCGGTATCCGGGATGGACAAAGACAGTGCCGGACAGCACTTTTTAATTCTCCCTGCGGTGACTTTTTTCGTTGGCCCATTCTCGGGGCGTTCAAATCTGGTATACGGTGCGGACAACAAGGTCAAGTGGCAGAGCGCCGCGCCGTTTTCCCTTTTACTGGTCGTTCCGCCGCTATTGAGCCCCACCCATGTTGAATGCCGACAGTAAGGACTGCACAAGCACCGACTTCCACATCGATTTGCCCGAGGGCCGGATCGCGGCGCGGCGAATTGACCCAGCAGGCGGGGCCGCGGCGGATGCGCCCGCGATGGTATTCCTGCACGAGGCGTTGGGCTGCATCGCGATGTGGCGGGATGTGCCGGAACGCCTCGTCGCCCTGACCGGCCTGCCGGCGTTGGTCTATGATCGCCACGGGCACGGCTTGTCCGACCGCATGGCGCGCCGGCGCGAGCCCGATTACCTGGACCGTGAATCCTTCGACATATTGCCCCGGGTCCTGGCGGAGTGCGGTATCGCAGACCCCATCCTTGTCGGCCATTCGGATGGCGGATCCATCGCGCTGCTCTATGCCTCGCGCCACCCGGTCCGCGCCCTGGTCAGCGAGGCCGCGCATGTGTTCGTCGAGGACGTGACGCTGGCCGGAATCAAAAAAGCGGCGATTGCCTGGCGCGAAACCGACCTGCCGCAGAGGCTGGGCAAGTATCATGGCGACAAGATGGCGGCCTTGTTCTCCGCCTGGGCCGACTACTGGCAATCCGGACCCTTCACCTCATGGAACATGGAGGCGGCCCTGCCCGGCGTCGCCTGCCCTGCCCTGATTATCCAGGGGACGGGCGACGAATACGGTAGCATCGCCCAGGTGGACGCCATCGCAGCCGGCATAGCGGGCCCCGCAAAGGTGATGATGGTCACCGGCTGCAATCACATCCCCCACTTCCAGGCGGCTGAGGCGGTGCTGCCGGCAATCGCGGAATTTGTCACCGAACACGCCTGATGCGACGTCTGTGCTGCGGCGCAGCAATAATTGTCGGGACTCGGTGATATCGGGCTTCAAATTTCCGGCGATTCGTCCTATACATCGCCCGCCCGCTTGCCCTTGCCTTAGCGCCGGCGCGGCGCAGATATTGTGTATCCGGTAATTTCCAGGGAGTACCGCCGTGAGTCATTTCGGCCAGGACAGTCTCAAGACCCGCCGCACCATGACGGTCGGCGACCGCGAATATGATTATTTCAGCCTGACCGAGGCGGCGTCGCAGCTCGGTGATATCTCACGGCTGCCCTTTTCGCTGAAGGTACTGCTGGAAAATCTGCTGCGTTACGAAGACGGCCGTTCCGTCACCGTAGACGACATCAAGGCGATGGTGGCCTGGTTGGCCGAGCGACACAGCGATCAGGAAATCGCCTACCGTCCGGCGCGTGTCCTGCTGCAAGACCTGACCGGCGTACCGGCAGTCGTGGATCTGGCCGCGATGCGCGAGGCGATGGTTGCGCTGGGCGGCGATCCGGACCTAATCAATCCACTGTCGCCGGTCGATTTGGTCATCGACCATTCGGTCATGATCGACAATTTCGGCACGGCGGACGCGTTCGCCCTCAATGTGGAGATCGAGTTCGAGCGCAACCAGGAACGATACGCCTTTCTGCGTTGGGGTCAGGATGCCTTCGACAATTTCCGCGTCGTGCCGCCGGGCACCGGCATCTGCCATCAGGTCAACCTGGAAAACCTGTCCCAGGTCGTCTGGACCCGCGACGACGGCGGCCGCGAGGTCGCCTATCCCGACACGCTGGTCGGCACCGACAGCCACACCACCATGGTCAACGGGCTGGCGGTGCTGGGGTGGGGCGTCGGCGGCATCGAGGCCGAAGCCGCCATGCTGGGCCAGCCGATCTCGATGCTGATCCCCGAAGTCGTCGGGATGAAGCTGACCGGCGCGCTGTCCGAGGGAACGACCGCGACCGACCTGGTACTGACCGTCACCCAGATCCTGCGCGCCCATGGCGTGGTCGGCAAGTTCGTGGAATTTTTTGGTTCGGGCCTCGATCATCTCAGCCTGGCCGACCAGGCGACGATCGCCAATATGGCGCCGGAATATGGCGCGACTTGCGGCTTTTTCCCGGTCGACGCGGAAACCATCCGTTACCTGACCTTCACCGGCCGCGACCCGCAACGCGTGGCCTTGGTCGAGGCCTATGCGAAGGCGCAGGGCATGTGGCGCGACGCCGATACGCCGGACCCGGTCTTCACCGAGGCGCTGGAACTCGATCTCGGTTCGGTCAGCAGCAGCATCGCCGGCCCGAAACGTCCGCAGGACCGCATCGCGCTCACCGATGCCGCCGCGACGGGCAAGAAAAACATCACCGATGGCGGCGCCGACCCGGCGGTCCGCGTGCCGGTCGAGGACACGGATTACGAGATGCGCCACGGCGATATCGTCATCGCCGCGATCACCAGCTGCACCAACACGTCGAACCCCAGCGTGCTGATCGGCGCCGGCCTGGTCGCCCGCAATGCACGCGAGAAGGGGCTGCAGGTCAAACCCTGGGTCAAGACCTCGCTGGCGCCGGGATCGCAGGTCGTCGCCGACTATCTTCAGTCATCCGGCCTGCAGGACGATCTCGACGCGCTGGGCTTTAATATCGTTGGCTTCGGCTGCACCACCTGTATCGGCAATTCCGGGCCGCTGCCCGAGCCGGTCTCGGCGGCGATCAACGACGGCGGAATCCACGCCGCCGCCGTGCTGTCGGGCAACCGCAACTTCGAAGGCCGGGTCCATGCGGAGGTACGGCTGAACTATCTGGCCTCGCCGCCGCTGGTCGTCGCCTACGCGCTGGCCGGGACGATTACCCGCGACCTGCTTGGCGAACCGCTGGGCAAGGGCACGGATGGCGAGCCGGTGTACCTTAAGGACGTCTGGCCAACCAATGCGGAGATTTTCGAGGTGCTGGGGCAGGCGCTGACGCCGGAGATGTTCCGCGAGCGTTATGCCAATGTTTCAGAAGGCACCGAGCAATGGCGCGCCATCAAGCCGTCGGCCGGCCTCACCTATGGTTGGGAGGCCGGCAGCACCTATGTTCGCTACCCGCCCTTCTTCGACGGCATGGGCGAGGACCCCGAGGCGTTGTCCGACATCGCCGGCGCGCGGCCGCTGGCCATGCTCGGCGATTCGGTGACCACCGATCACATTTCACCGGCTGGCGCGATCAAGGAACAGAGCCCGGCCGGCGGCTATCTGACCGGTCATCAGGTACGCCCCAGCGAGTTCAACTCCTACGGCTCACGACGCGGCAATCACGAGGTGATGATGCGCGGCACCTTCGCCAACATCCGCATCCGCAACGAGCTGGCGCCGGGCACCGAGGGCGGCGTGACCAGACACCAACCCAGCGGCGAGGTCATGCCGATCTACGACGCCGCGATGCGGTACAAGGACGAAGGCGTGCCGCTGGTCGTCGTCGGCGGCAAGGAATACGGCACCGGTTCGTCGCGCGACTGGGCGGCCAAGGGCACGAAGCTGCTGGGCGTGGGGGCTGTGATCGTGGAAAGCTTCGAGCGCATCCACCGCTCCAACCTGATCGGCATGGGCGTGCTGCCGCTGGTGTTTACCGACGGCGCAACGCGCAAG
>CAXMQC010000168.1:0-2944 GCA_964195285.1 Akkermansiaceae bacterium | reverse complement strand
TATCGGCGCGCGGCATGGCGTAGTCCATGAAGGAACCGGTCAGCAACTGGCCGTCGGTATCGTAGACCGCGGTTTCCAGCAGGGCCTGGCCGATGCCCTGAACGATGCCGCCATGGATCTGCCCTTCGACCAGCATGGGATTGATAAGATTGCCGAAATCGTTGATCGCCAGATAACGGTCGATGCGGCATTGGCCGGTTTCCGGATCGATCTCGACCTCGCAGATATGGCAGCCGTTCGGGAATGCCGATGGCGGCGTGTCGGTGACCAGCTCCGCATCCAGCGACTCCGGCAGGCCGTCGGGTGTGCTGTCGGCCGCCGCCGCTCGGGCTGCGAGATCCTGGATCGCGATCGCCCGATCGGTGCCGGCCACACGAAACTCGCCGGCGGTAAACTCGATATCCTGCACCGCTGTTTCCATTTCGTGGGCCGCCCAGTGGCGGCCGTTCTCGATGACCGCATCCGACGCCAGGGCAAATGCGTTGCCGCTGGCCATGGCCGATTTCGAACCCCCGGTGCCGCCGCCGATTATCAACGCGTCGCTGTCGCCCTGCACCAGGTCGATTTTGTCGAAAGGAACGCCCAACCGGCCCGCCACAACCTGCGCGAAGGCCGTCGCGTGGCCCTGGCCCTGGTCCAAGCTGCCGGTCAAAATGGTGATGCGCCCGTCCGGGCGGAATCGGATCGCGCCCAGCTCCTTGCCCGGTCCGGCCGTAACCTCCAGATAGCTGGTCACGGCCCGGCCGCGCAGCAGACCCCGTGCTTGCGAATTCTCGCGCCGTGCCGCATAACCGTCCCAGTCGGCGCGGGCCGCGGCTTGGTCGAGAATTGCCGGGAAATCACCGCTGTCATAGGTCATGCCGGATGCCGCCCTGAAAGGGATAGCATCGGCCGGAATCAGGTTGCGCCGGCGCAATTCCAGCCTGTCGCGACCGGTTTCCCGCGCCGCCGCGTCGACCAGCCGCTCCATGATGTAGTTGCCCTCGGGCCGCCCGGCACCGCGATAGGGCGCGATGGCCACCGCATTGGTATAGACGCAGCGGCAGGTAACGCCGATCGCCGGCGTCTTATAGAGGCTGGCGACGTTTTTCATGATATTGCCCGATGGCATGACCGGCCCGAACGGCGTCATATAGGCGCCCAGATTGCCGATCATGTCGATCCGCATCGCCAGGAAATCACCCTCCGCGTTCAGCGCCAGCGCACCATCGGCGATCATGTCGCGGCCCTGATAATCCGACAGGAACGCGCCACTGCGATCGTCGATCCACTTGACCGGCCGGTCAAGGTCACGTGCCGCGTGCAACACCAGCAGGTTCTCGGCAAATTGCTGCGACTTCATGCCGAAAGACCCGCCAATATCCTTTGAAATAACGTGCAAATTTTCCGGCTCGATCTTCAATATCGCCTTGGCCAGGGTTTGGCGCATGCCGAAAACGCCCTGGCAACCCAGATGAATGGTAAATCGCCCGCTCGCGCTGTCGTACTCGCCGACCACGCCGCGAGGTTCCATCGTCGCGACCACCACGCGGTTGATCGGGATGCGCACCCGGGTGACGTGGGCGGCCTTGCCGAAGGCCTCCTCGACCGCATCGAAATCGCCGTCCTGCCAGTCGACACATAGATTCGCGGCGTCGTCATGAATCTGTTCGGCATCCGCGGCCAGTGCTTCTTCCGGATCGGTGATCGCGGGCAGCGCGTCGATGTCGAACATGACCGCCTCGGCCCCGTCGCGTGCCGCTTCGGGTGTCTCGGCCACCACGAAGGCGAGGCCCTCGCCGGCGAACTTGACCTTGCCGTCGGCCAGCGCAAATCGCACTGCACTCTGCGGATAGCTGCCATCCCGGTTCTTGAGCAGCTTGCTGCCGGGGAAGGGGCCATATCCGGCGGCTTTCAGATCATCGATGTCGTATACCGCCAGAACGCCGTCGACCTCGCGCGCCGCCGCCAGGTCAAGGTCGCGAATGACACCATGCGCATGGGGTGAGCGCAGCACATAGCCGTGGGCCATGCCCGGCAGGTCAATATCGCCGGTATAGCGTCCCTCGCCCCGCAGCAGGCGCGGGTCTTCCTTACGCGAAACGGACTGCCCGCTGGCGAATTTTTGAAACGCCGGCGGCGTCGGGGAAAACTCGTTCATGAAAACCTTGATCGTCGCACAGGGGAAGGATGGGCGCCCTTGATAGCATCTATCGACGACAAGGTCAGGGGATTGTTACGGGCTCGGATCGCTCAATGCACAGGCATGTCCGGGCGGCCGTACCCGGCCTCAGCCCTTGCGCTTGATCAGTCCCCGGTAGGCGTGCCAGCTGGCATGGCCGATCAGCGGCAAGGTCAGGGCAAGGCCGATATAACCGGCGATCAGACCGGCACCCGTGAAGACGACGATCATCATGGCCCAGATCAGCATGGTGCGGAAATTCAGCGCCACCGCCACGACGCTGGTGACGACGGCCTTCAGGAAGCCGGCGCCCTCGTCCAGCATACCCCAGCTTTCGACATTTTGCACATCCTCGGGCAGAATGCCTGAAACGACCGGTAGTTCGGCATATTTTTGAATTTTGGCCCGTTCGCCCACGGCAATGGCGGGAACATTACCGTGCAAGCAACCTGACGCGAATCGGTTCCCGGGTGGAGCGAAACTTGCGGTCCAATTCGTCCTCAACTATGAAGAAGACTGGGTGAACTGAATTCCGCCTGGAGATGAGGCATCCAAGGCGTTTCTATCCTGAATCGTCGGCGCTTGGCCATGGCCCGGTCAGCGCCACATGAACATGGAGCCGATTGATGTATACGGCAGCCGCGTCGGGGTGTGGCGGCTGCTGGATTGTTTCTGCCGCACGGAATTTCCGCTGACGGTTTTCGGCGCCACCACGGTTTTGAAACGCAACCCGGACGAGGCGGACGCCCCTACGAAAGACGGTCATGAGTTTTGCACCCATGG
>CAXMQC010000167.1:0-3426 GCA_964195285.1 Akkermansiaceae bacterium | reverse complement strand
TACGACAAGGCCGAGGCCCAGGCCCGCCAAGGCCGCAAGGGCCGCTGGGCGAAGATGCCCTAGTAACCGGGCAGCACCAGTACCGTCGGGCGACGCGGCAGGTTGGACAGCGATATGGTGGTGATAGGCTCTTGGTTGATGCGCACCACGAAATCGGTCGCCATGCCGGCGACGAACAGATCCAGCGACGAGCCGCCGAAGAAATGCATCGGGATCACCAGACTGGCCCGCAGATCCTTCAAGAGCTCGATCATGGTCGGGATATCCAGCGTGTAGGTGCCGTCGACCGCCGCGAAGACCACATCCAGCCGGCCGATGCGGCCAAGCTGTTCGGGCGTCGGCTTGTGGTGCAGATGGCCGAGATGGCCGATGCAGAGATCCGCCACCTCGTATATGAAGATCGAATTGCCGTCGCGCTCCACCGTGTCGGACCAGCTGCGGATGTCGGTCGAGACATTGCGCACCATCAGATCCTTGACATGCAGGTGGTGATTGGCCGGCCCGCCCAGCGGGTTCCAGCCGCGCAGCACATGGGCGATCGCCGGGTCGGGATAATCGGTATAGTGGGAATCATGGGCGTGATTCATGGTGGCGATGTCCGGCACCGGGCCCTCGCCGGCATAACCCGCGTAGTCGGTCGCCACGATTACGCCCGCCGGGCTGCGCAGCCGGAAGGTCGAATGGTTGACATATTCGATCTCGACCACACCAACCAGCGGCGATTGGGCCTGCACCGGTTCGAAGGCGGCCGGGACGATCCGCGGACCGTGTTCGGCATAGGCGATGCATTTGCTGGTTCCGTTCGCCATCACCGGGGCGGCGGGCCAGAAAATCAAAGCAAGGGCGGTCAGCAACAGGATACGCATCGCGATCGGGCCCTTCGTTGTTATCACCGTGGCGGCCAGTGTGCCGGATTCCGCCGCCGATTTCCAGCGGCTGATACCAAGGAGCGCTGACAAAGCCGCACCGGAGGCCGAATTCCCTTGTCCGCTGGCAGCGTTGTGGCCCGCTTGTGGCGCCCGGCGCCACGGCGCGAACCACGCCTGACCAGCCGACAAGGGAAACCGGTCAAATGGGTCTTTGTCAGCGCTCCTTGGTATTAGGCATCGACCCCATGGGCCAAGGTTTTCCCGCGGGCCTAAAGAGGCCGTCACGCCTATTCGCAGGCCATGGTCGGCCGGTAGGTCTGATGCAGGGTGCCGGGGCTGCGCCCGCCGACGCCCAGGCCGCCGCCGGGCATGTGGATCAAGCCGTCGACGTAAGCCGCGCCGGTGACGCCATGCACCGGCGCAGGCATGTCGGCGAGCCGCAGCCAGCGGTCGCTGCGCGGATCGTAGACCGTGTGGTCGGGGAACATGCCGCCGCCGCCTTCGCCGCCCCAGACATGGAAACAGCCGCGCGCCGCGATGCCGTTGATGCCGCTGCGCGGGCGCGGTAGCGGCGCGGCGGCGGTCCAGGCGCCGGTCGCCGGATCGTATGCTTCAAGTGCCGCGCTGGCGGCGCTGCGAAAACCGGGGCCGAGGCGCCCGCCGGCGACCCAGATCTTGCCCGCGATCGCCGCGCCGGCGATATGGTTGCGCTGGCTCGGCATGTCGGCCAGCACCGCCCAACTGTCGCCGGCCGGGTCGTAGACCGCGAAATCCCGGCCATGGGGCGGCCGTCCGCCGGCGACGTAGATCTTCCCGTCGAGCGCCACCGCGACCCCGCCGCCGCGCGCCCGGGGCAGCGGCGCCTTTGCGACCCAGGTGCCCGCGGCCGGGTCGAGCATCCAGACATTGTCGAGGAATCCGCCACCGCTGAGGGCCTGGCCGCCGAGTACATAGATCTTGCCACCGGCCGCCGCCGCCGTCAGATGATGCGCGGCTTTCGGCAAAGGCGGGGCGGGCGCCCAGCGGTCAGCCGCGCTGTCATAGACATGCACCGCGCCGGCCGAAACAGCGCCGATTTCATAACCGCTGATCACGTAGATTCTGCCGTCGAGCTCGGCAACCGCAAATTCGGAATGGGCCGCCGGCAGGTCGGCCTTGCGGCCCCAATCGCCCGCACCCGCCGGGCCCGGCATGGCGAGGGCGGCCAACAGGAGGAGGGCGGTGACGGGCCCGCGCGCCCGCGATAAACGATGATGATAATCCATGGCGCCGATCATACAGTCCGACCCGGCAATCATGCAATTCCGGCGCTTGCCGCCAACCGGGGAGATAGCTCAGCCGAAGGCCAGCAGTTCGGCCCTATGCGCCGCGTCCTGGCGCCGGTCGGTGTCATATTTCTCCAGCTCGCGGCCGAGGAACCGGGCCAGTTCGGTCATGCCCTGGCGGCCGTCTTTGGCTTCGGCGGCGGCGTTGTAGTTGGTGTTGGTATTGACGTCGTAGGTATAGGGCACGTCGTCGGCGTCGCGCACGAACTCGATACCGGCAACCTCGATCCGGTTTTGCGCCAGGAAGGCGGCGTAGCGGTCCAGGATCGGGTCGTCGAAATCCTCGAGAATGCGAAACTTGTCGACCGGCGCGCCGGTCGGGCAATAGGCGTCGCCGATCTCGCAGGCATCCGCCGGGCAGAGCTCGAAGCCCTGGCTGGCATCGACCTCGACGGCGTAGAGGAACTTGCCGCCGATAAATTCGCAGCGCGTGATCACCGGGCGCGTCGGCCGGATATAATCCTGCACCAGCCAGACCCCGTCGATCGGCTGTTCAGCCGCCGGATCGTCGAGCATCGCCGCCAGCGAGTCGGTGCTGTTGAAAAGTTGCACGCCGGCGCCCTTGCCGCCGCGGTTGGGCTTGGCGATGAAAGGGGCCGTGCCAAGCTCGCCCGCCGCCTGCAGGATGGCGTCGCGACCGACGCCGGCGATTGTGTGCGGTGTGCGGATGCCGGCGCTGTCCAGCGCCGCATATTGCGCCACCTTGCTGACTTCCAGATAGAGCCCGCGCGAGGAATTGACGACGCGCCGTCCATGCGCCTCGAGCCAGTTCAGCACCGCCTGGGTCAACTCCGCCGCGTAACGGTGGCCGCGGGTATGCGACGATGCGCTCATCCGGTTGTAGAAAATGCCGTCCGGTGGCGGCGCTGAAAGGTCGACCCTGCCCTCGTCCAGAAACCAGGACTCCCAGGGCAGGCCCAACGCATCCAGCGCCGCGGCCAGGGGCTCCGTCCAAACGTCATTTTCATGCAGCACGTAAATCTTCGACATAACACGCTCTATTAAGTGTTATTTAAATATTAATCCAATGATAACACGTAAATTAGGTAATTACCACACAAACGACAAGCCCCGGGCTATCACATTTTCTTGCGGCTGGCCGGCAGGGCGCTGATTTCAGCGGATATTCTGGGATAAACCGGGGTGCCTGCAAGGGTCTAACCCGAGAAGAAAGGAGGATAAAGGGAGATCGAGAGGAGCGCCTGGGGGGCCGACATCTCCCTTTATCCCCA